>NZ_LZKD01000123.1:0-32944 GCF_001668695.1 Mycobacterium sp. E2497 | reverse complement strand
CCCTGGCCGGAGGAATCGACGAGTTGTCCGCCTCATAGCGACAACCTCGTCGCCTGCCGCAGAGACAGCACGCGCTGATGAATACGGTATTCGGTGGACCGCGGCATGGATCTAGGCCCGTACCGACCGCGGCCCATCCGACGCACTCTGCCGCGGCCCATCTCCCACCGCAAGGCGTCTGAGATGACTTTCGATGCCCTACCGCGGATCCGAAAGCCCTGTTTATTAAGGGCTTCGATCATTTGACCGATGGTGGCCGGCCCATTGTGGGCGAGGTGCATCGTCAACACGTAACGCAGCTCGATTCCCTGGAGATTCATCCCTGCACCATTGCACCCCGGTACGACACCCCGGTCTTGTCGCTGCGAGGCGGACAACTCGTCGATTCCTCCGGCCAGGGGCCGGTGTGGCGGATGTGACTCATCCTCCGCGAGCCCGAGCACCAGCGAGCCTAAAAGTCGCTGTAAGGCGGGCACATCGACGATTGCTCCGACGCGGGGCGGAAGTGACCGATGTGACCAGGACGTCGGTCGCCGACCGCGGCGTCGGACGCGCGGCGTCGGCCGCGCAAACACTCACGCCTCGAAGCGGTAACCCATCCCCGATTCGGTCACCAAGTGCTTGGGGTGGGACGGGTCGTCCTCGAGTTTGCGTCGCAGCTGCGCCAAATAGACTCTTAGATAATGCGTTTCGGTGGCATACGCCGGGCCCCACACCTCTTTGAGGAGCTCTTCGCGGCCGACCAGCTTGCCGCGGTTGCGGACCAGCACCTCCAGCATCCCCCACTCGGTGGGCGTCAGGTGGACTTCGGCGCCGTTCTTGGTGACCTTCTTGGCAGCCAGGTCGACGGTGAACGCCTCCGTCTCGATCACCGGTTGCTCCAGCTCGGACACCGCGGTGTTGCGGCGGACGGCCGCCCGGAGCCTGGCCAGGAACTCGTCCATCCCAAAGGGTTTCGTCACATAGTCGTCGGCCCCGGCGTCGAGGGCCTCCACCTTGTCGGACGAGTCGGTGCGCGCCGACAACACGATCACCGGCGCGGTGAGCCAGCCCCGCAGCCCGGCCAGCACCTCGATTCCGGAGATGTCCGGCAAGCCCAGGTCGAGGATCACCACGTCGGGTCTGTGCTCGGCGGCGGCGCGCAGCGCGCCGGCACCGCTGGACGCGGTGATCACCTCGTAACCTCGCACGGACAAGTTGATGCGCAGCGCGCGCAGGATCTGCGGCTCGTCGTCGATCACCAATACCCGGGTCATTGCGCCCCGACCATTTCTGGCGCGGCCAGTTCCACCGTCACGGTGAGGCCGCCGCCGGGAGTGTCGCCGGCCGCGATCGTGCCGCCCATGGCCTCGACGAAGCCGCGCGCGACCGACATGCCCAGGCCCACCCCCGTGGTGTTGTCGTGGTCGCCGAGGCGCTGAAACGCTTCGAAGATCTGGTCTTCGGTCCCGTGCGGGATGCCGGGCCCCTCGTCGATGACGTTGATCAGGACGCGGTCGCCCACGCGACCCGCGTTGACCCGAACCACACAGTCGGGTGCGTACCGCAGCGCGTTGTCGATCAGGTTGGCGAGCACGCGCTCGAGTAGCCCCGCGTCGGCCAGCACCACGGCGTCACCCACATCGACCTTGACCCGATCGATGGCGGATCGATAGAAGCCGGTGGCGCCCTTGCCGATACTGATCAGCGCCCGCTGCACGGTCTCCTCCAGATACACCCTTCGCATGTCCGGGCGCACCACACCGGCGGCCAGGCGCGACGAATCGAGCAGATTGCCGACCAGCGCCGTCAGCTGGTCGATCGACTCCTCGATGGTCGCCAGCAGTTCCGCCGTGTCCGCGGGGGAGAAGGCGACGTCCTCGGCGCGCAGGCTGGACACCGCGACCTTGGCCGCCGCCAGCGGCGTGCGCAGGTCGTGGCTGACCGCCGACAGCAGGGAGCGCCGCAGCTCGTCGGCCCGCACGATCGCCTCGGCCCGGCTGGCCTCCTCGGCCAGCTCGCGCTGCCGGATCAGCCCCGCGGCCTGCTTGGCCACCGCGCTCAGCACCCGGCGATCGCGGGCCGAAAGCTTCCTGCCCGCCAACAACATCCAGAACTCGTCGTCGCCGACCTCGATCGCGGTGTCGGCGGAGGCGACGGTGACACACGGATCCCTGCCCACGCACGCGACGACGTCGGCCTTCTTGCCCTCGGCGCGGTCCTCCTCGGCGGGTTCGCGCAGCATGCTGACCGCGCGCTGTGCGTAGGTCTCGCGCACCCGGTCGAGGAGCGTCTCGAGATCAGCGCCGCGCAGCACCGAGCCCGCGAACAGGGTCAGCAGCTCGGCCTCCTGGGAGGCGCGACGGGCTTCCCGGGTGCGTTTGGTCGCGCCGTCGACGAGGACCGCGACGGCGACCGCGACCAGCAGCAGCACCAGTTCGGTGACGGCCGCATCGGGTTCGGCGATGGTGAACGTGTGCCGGGGGGCGGTGAGGAAGTAGTTCAACAACAGGCTGGACAGCACCGCCGAGGCCACCGCCGGGGCGACGCCGCCCAGCAGTCCGACCAGCAGCACTCCGACGAAGAACAGTGCGCTGTCGCCGCTGGTGCCCAGATACGGGTCGAGCGCGTTGACGATGACCGCGCAGATGGCCGACGGCACGATGACGGCGGCCAGCCAAGACGCCACCCGCCGCTCGTTGGGACCCAGCGACGCCGCGCGGAATCCCCGTTTGGACTCCTCGTGGGTGACCAGGTGCACGTCGATCTTGCCCGAGAGCTCGACGATCCTCGCGCCGATGCCCTCCTCGAAGACCCGCGCCCACCGCGACCGCCGCGAGGTGCCGATCACCAGCTGGGTGGCGTTCATCTCGCGGGCGAAATCGAGCAGGGCGGCGGGCACGTCGTCACCGACCACGGTATGCAGCGATGCGTCCAAACTGGTTGCCAGGTCCCGGATCTTGGCCATCCGCGCCTCCGACAGGCCAGCCAGCCCGTCACCGCGGATGACATGCACCACCATCAGCTCGGCGCTGGATTTCGACGCGATCCGCGACGCCCGTCGCACCAACGTCTCCGACTCGGGACCGCCGGTGACCGCCACAACCACCCGCTCGCGGGCCTCCCACATGTCGGTGATCTTGTTTTCGGCGCGGTACTTGGCCAGCGCGGTGTCCACCTGATCAGCGAGCCACAGCAGGGCCAGTTCCCTTAGCGCGGTGAGGTTTCCGCGGCGGAAGTAATTGGACAGCGCCGCGTCGATGCGCTCGGGGGCGTACACGTTGCCGTGGGAGAGCCTGCGGCGCAACGCCTCCGGCGTGATGTCGATCAACTCGACCTGTGCGGCCTGCCGGACAATGGAATCCGGAATGGTCTCTTTCTGCTCGATGCCGGTGATTTGGGCGACGACGTCGTTGAGGCTTTCCAGGTGCTGGACGTTGACGGTGGAGATCACCGTGATCCCCGCGTCGAGCAGTTCCTCGACGTCCTGCCAGCGTTTGGCGTTCTTGCTGCCCGGGGTGTTGGTGTGGGCGAGCTCGTCGACGAGAACGACCTGTGGCTTGCGCGCCAGGACGGCCGGCACGTCGAGTTCGGGAAAGGTGCTGCCGCGATAGTCGATGTAGCGGGGCGGAATGACCTCGATGCCCTCAAGCAGGTCAGCGGTTTTCGCCCTGCCGTGGGTCTCGACCACGCCGGCCACGAGGTCGGTGCCGCGCTCCAGCCGGCGATGCGCCTCGCCGAGCATCGCGTACGTCTTGCCCACCCCTGGGGCCGAACCGAGGTAAATCCGCAGCTCGCCGCGCTTGGGGCGGTGGTCAACGACACTCACGTCAACCATCATCCCCCTATCGCGCTAGCCCGAGACCGGATATCTGTGATCGAGTTGCAGGTTCACTTGCAGTACGTTGACGCATGGTTCACCGAAGAACCCGAGGCCGCGGCCACTTCGGTTCTGCGCCAACACCTCCCGTATCTGGTCCACGCCGACATGCCGGGCCTTGGCCACCCTGGCGACCTGGAGATCGGCGTAGGCCGGCGAGATGTCCGGGTCGAGGCCGCTGGCGCTGGCGGTGACGGCGTCGGCGGGCACGGCCGGGTCGGCGGGCGCCGCGCCGCGGATCGGAACGATCTGGCCGATCGCGTAGTCCTCGCCGTACTTGGCACACTCGACGCGGACCCCCTCGTAGAGGGTGAGGAACGGCGCCGGCGTCGCCTGGCACGGCTCGTTGACGCTGACGACCCGGGTGGGGTGGACGACGTTTCCGCGGGCGTCGCGCGGTCCGATCACCGAAAGGACGGCACCCACACCGCCGCCCGTGCAGAACGGTCGCGAACCGTCGACGTTCTCCAGCCGGCCCACCGCCGCGCTGCGCGCACACACCGTCGTCAACAGGCTCGGCTTGAAGCCCGCGTCCGACGCGGACTTGCCCGTCGCCAGCTGCGCGGGATCGGCGGGTGTGTCGACGATGCTTTCCGGCCCGAGGTTGCTCGCGCCCGACGACAACGGGTCGTAGCCATTGCCGGCCGCCGAGGGGCGGCTCTGAAAGTACTGGGGCAGCGGGTTGCCCGCGGAGTCGGTGAACAGCTGACCGATCAGCCGGCTACCGATCGGCTTCCCGGCGGCGGTGAGAATCGACCCGTCGGCCTTGTCCTGCAGCCCCGGTATCTGCGCCACCAGCCAGACGAACAGCGGGTAGGCGATGCCGGTGATCACGGTCAGCACCAGCAGCGCGCGGAACGCCGCCCAGTGCATGCGGACGAAAGTCGAGAAGCTCATGTCAGGACATCCCCGGGACGAATTGGACGATCAGATCGATCAGCTTGATTCCGACGAAGGGGGCGACGATGCCGCCCAGGCCATAGATGTAGAGGTTGCGGCTCAACAGCTTTGACGCGCTACTCGGCGTGTATCGGACGCCGCGCAGCGACAACGGGATCAGCGCCACGATGATGATCGCGTTGAAGATCACCGCGGACAGGATCGCCGACTGTGGGCTGTGCAGCCGCATGATGTTGATCATGTCCAGCCCGGGGAACAGCGCGACGAACATGGCCGGGATGATCGCGAAGTACTTGGCGATGTCGTTGGCGATCGAGAAGGTCGTCAACGCGCCGCGGGTGATCAGCAACTGCTTGCCGATCTCGACGATCTCGATGAGCTTGGTCGGGTCGGAGTCGAGGTCGACCATGTTGCCCGCCTCTTTGGCGGCCGACGTGCCGGTGTTCATCGCCACACCCACGTCGGCCTGCGCCAGGGCCGGTGCGTCGTTGGTGCCGTCGCCGGTCATCGCCACCAGCTTGCCGCCCTCTTGCTCCCGCTTGATCAGCTCGAGCTTGTCCTCGGGGGTCGCCTCGGCGAGGAAGTCGTCCACGCCGGCCTCGTCCGCAATCGCCCTGGCGGTCAACGGGTTATCGCCGGTGATCATCACCGTGCGAATGCCCATCCTGCGCATCTCGTCGAATCGATCCCGCATGCCCTGCTTGACGACGTCCTTGAGGTGGATCACGCCGAGCACCGCCGATTCGCCGTCGCGGCTCTCGCCGACCACCAGCGGGGTTCCGCCCGCGGCGGAGATGCCGTCGACGAGCTCGCCGAGCTGATGGGGAACCTTGCCACCTTGGCCGCGCACCCATTCCGCGACGGAGCTGGCCGCGCCTTTGCGCAGCTGGTGTCCGTCGACGTCGACCCCCGACATGCGCGTCGCGGCCGAGAACTCCACCCAATGGGCGTGGGCGAGTTCGCCCGGCGTGCGTGCGCGCAGCCCGAAGTGTTGTTTGGCGTATACGACGATCGAGCGGCCTTCCGGGGTTTCGTCGGCGAGGCTGGACAGCTGCGCGGCGTCGGCCAGCTGCTGATCGGAGACACCGTCGACGGGGACGAAGGCGGCGGCCTGCCGGTTGCCCAGGGTGATGGTCCCCGTCTTGTCGAGCAGCAGGGTGTTGACGTCACCGGCGGCTTCCACCGCGCGCCCGGACATGGCCAGCACGTTGCGTTGCACCAGCCGGTCCATGCCGGCGATGCCGATCGCGGAGAGCAGTGCGCCGATGGTGGTGGGGATGAGGCACACCAGCAGCGACACCATGACGATCCCGGTGACGCCGTTTGCGTTGAGCGCCTGGGTGTCCGGCACGCCGGGATTGTTCATCTTGGAGTAGATCGCCAGCGGCTGCAGGGTGGCGACGGCGAAGACGAAGATGATCGTCAACGCGGCGAGCAGGATGTTGAGGGCGATCTCGTTGGGGGTCTTCTGCCGGTTGGCGCCCTCGACGAGCGCGATCATCCGGTCGATGAAGCTCTCCCCGGGCTTTTGGGTGATCCGCACGACGATGCGGTCGCTGAGCACGGTGGTGCCGCCGGTGACCGCCGAGCGGTCACCACCGGACTCCCGGATCACCGGCGCCGACTCGCCGGTGATGGCCGATTCGTCCACGGAGGCAATGCCTTCGACGACGTCGCCGTCGCCCGGTATCACCTGTCCGGCCTCGACCACCACGACGTCGCCCTGTTGCAGCAGCGGAGCGGCGACCTCTTCCTCGACGGCGGGCGCGCCGGGTTGCCAGTCCTTGAGCCGCCGGGCCAGCGTCTGGGTCTTGGCCCGGCGCAGGGTTTCGGCCTGAGCCTTGCCGCGGCCTTCGGCGACCGCCTCCGCGAGGTTGGCGAAAAACACGGTGAGCCAGAGCCAGACCACCGTCAGCCAGGCGAACCAGGTCGGGCTGATGATCGCCAGCACGGTGCTCCAGGTGGCACCGATCTCGACGATGAACATGACCGGGTTGCGCCACAAGGTGCGCGGGTCGAGTTTGGCCAGCGCGTCCGGCGTCGAGCGCCACAGCATCTTCGGGTCCAGCAAGCCGCCCTGCACCCGTTTCTTGCTTGCGTGGTCGGTCGGCTGAGCCTCTTCGGCTGTGTCGACGGCGGAGGCGGTCATCAGTGGATTCCTTCGGCGAGAGGGCCCAGCGCCAGCATGGGCAGGAAAGTGAGCGCGACGAGAATCAAGGTCACTCCGGCGACCATTCCGACGAATTGCGGCCGATGCGTGGGCAGGGTGCCCGCCGATTCGGGTGTCTGGCCCTGCCTGGCCAGCGAGCCGGCCAGCGCCAGGACGAGCACGATCGGCAGGAACCTGCCCAACACCATGGCCAGGCCGAGGGCGGTGTTGTACCAGTCGGTGTTGACGCTGATCCCGGCGAAGGCCGACCCGTTGTTGTTGGCCGCGGACGTGAACGCGTACAGCACCTCCGACAGGCCGTGTGGGCCGGTGTTGAGCATGCCGGCGCGCTCTCCCGGCAGCGCCATCGCAATCGCGGTCCCGGTCAGCACGATCAACGGGGTGACCAGGAAATAGCTTGCGGCCAGCTTGATTTCGCGCGGGTTGATCTTCTTACCGAGGTATTCGGGGGTACGGCCGACCATAAGCCCCGCGACGAACACGGTGATCACGGCCAGGATCAGCATGCCGTAGAGGCCCGAGCCGGTGCCGCCGGGTGCGACCTCACCCAGTTGCATGTTGAACATGGTCATCATGCCGCCGAGGCTGGTGTAGGAGTCGTGGAACGAGTCGACGGCGCCGGTGGAGGTGAGCGTGGTCGAGTCGGCGAACACTGCGGAGTCGGCGACGCCGAACCGCTGCTCGAGGCCCTCCATCGCCGAGCCGACCGCGGTCGGCACCGTGCCGTGGTGCTGCAGCTGGAACCACATCATGAAGGTGACGCTGACCGCGTACAGCGACGCCATCACGGATGCGATCGCGTAGCCCTGCTTGGTGTTGCCCACCATGCGCCCGAATGTGCGCGGCAGCGAAAAGCTGATCACCAGGAGCAGGAAGATCTCCAGCCAGTTGGTCCACGCGGTCGGGTTCTCGAACGGATGCGAGGAGTTGGCGTTGTAGAAGCCGCCACCGTTGGTACCCAGCTCCTTGATGGCTTCCTGGCTGGCCACCGGCCCGCCGGTGATGGTCTGCTGCGTCCCGTTGAGGGCGTTGACGACGTGGTCGTTCAGCTGGAAGTTCTGGATCGCTCCTCCCGCGATCAGCAGGATCGCGCCCAACACCGCGATCGGCAGCAGGATCCGCAGTGTGCCACGCACCAGGTCCACCCAGAAGTTCCCCAGCTCTCCGGTCCGCGTGCGCGCGAATCCGCGCACCAGAGCGATCGCGACCGCCATGCCCACGGCGGCGGAAACGAAGTTCTGCACCGCGAGTCCCGCCATCTGCACGAGGTGGCCCTGCGTCGATTCACCGGAATAGGCCTGCCAGTTGGTGTTGGTGACGAAGCTGACCGCGGTGTTCCACGCCAGGCCCGGGGTCATCTTGGTGGCCGGATCGTGCAGGTGTAGCGGCAATTTGCCCTGCACGAGCTGGAACCCGAACAAGAACAGAATGCTGACCGAGGAGAACGCCAGCACGCTGCGCGCGTAGGCGCCCCAGCTCTGCTCGGAGCGAGCGTCCACCCCGATCAGTCGATAGATGCCCCGCTCGACATAACCGTCCTTCTCCGAGGTGTAGACGCGGTACATGTAATCGCCCAACGGCACATGCACCGCAACCAGCGCCAGGACGAGGACGGCGAGGAAGATCAGTCCGGCGGTCGTCCCGGTCATCAGAACCTCTCGGGGAACAGCAGAGCGCAGCCGAGGAACAATGCCAGAAGGACGGAAAGCGCCAAACCGACGATGTTTTCGTAGCTCACAGCCGCTCGACCAGCTTCTGCACCAGGCCGAGTACGGCGAACACCGCCACCGTGAGCACGACAAATGCCACTATGCCCATTTCGAGCCCATCTTGTCTCCGTTCAGCACCGAACACGCGCACGCGAAAGCCCCCCATCGAGTCAGCCACAACGCTGTCCCCGGAGGCAAGGTCAGCTTGAAATTAGCTGGCACCTTTGGGCTAGGGCCTTTGGTTGACAATTCTCTAACGGCGTCGGGGGGCGCCTTTACGGTTTCTTAACGCCCGCCTCGCGGTTTGCATCAGGGATCGTTGGCCGGTGGCTCGTTCGCGAGGAAGTCGTCGATCAGGCGGTTGACGAGTTGCGGCGACTGCCGGTTGGACCAGTGGCCGTTGCCGGGAAGCATCTCCAGCCTGGCGTGGGGAACGCGGCGCGCGGCGTCGACGGTCTGTTCGGCTTTGACCGCACGATCCAGGTCTCCTTGGATGAACAGTGTGGGACAGGCGATTTCGTGGAGTCGCGGCCGCAGGTCCAGCTTCATCTTGAAGAAGCCTATCGAGTCGTTCTGCACGTCGGACGCGCGTGCGCCGTTGGCCAGCACCTCGGCGTGAACCTCGTCGACGATGTCGTCGAAATCGTCGACCGGCCCGGCGAAGAGCGCGTGCCGTGCCAGCCAGGCCACCATCGTGCGGTGACGAAACACCATCGTCGACACCCCGGAGACCACCGGCCAGAGTTTCGCCGTCAACCACAGCAGCTGATGCACCACGGGCGGGAACGAGAGGATGCCGGCGGGTGCGAGCGCGACGACGCGACGCACCCGGCCGGGTTCGGCGATGGCGTAGGCCAGGCTCAGCGCGCCGCCTTGGGAGAGCCCGACCAGATCGGCGCGGTCGACGCCGAAATGATCCAGGATGTCGGTGATGCACTGCAGCAGCCGATCGATTCCGGCGTGACCGTGCCAGGGTCGGCTGCCGCCCTGTTTGGGCCAGTCCAGGGCGTAGACGCGGTGGTGCTGCGCCAAGACCGGGATGAGCCGGCGCCAGCTCAGCATCGCGTTGTCCACGCCTGCGCCGCTGAGCAGTAGCACAGGACTTCCGGCCTCGCCCGCCACCAGGACGCGCAGTCTGCCCTCGGGGCAACCGACGAAGACTTCCCACGGCTCAGCGCGCCCGGCGCTCATGCGGCCTCGATCGGTCTCAACGCGCTTTGCCTTTCCGGTCGGCGGGGTCAGGCGCCGGGGCCGGCGATCATCGGGATCCGCACCCGGAAAACCGTTCTGCCCTCGGCGGATTCGGCGGTGACGGAGCCGTGGTGGGCCTTGACGATCGAATCGACGATGGCAAGGCCCAGCCCGGTGCCCGAGCTGTTGAGCCTCGAATTGTCGGCCCGGGCAAAACGTTCGAACAAGCGGGGCAGCAGCTCGGGGTCGATGCCCGGCCCGTCGTCGGTGACGCTCAGTTCCGCGACGGGGCCGCCGGGCCCGTCGCGGTGGCAGGCGATCGCAGTCGTGACGGTGACCCCCGGCGGGGTGTGCACCCGGGCGTTGTTGAGCAGGTTGCTGACCAGCTGGTGTAGCCGCGCATGATCGCCGCGGACCCACACCGGCTCGTCGGGCAGGTCCTTCACCCAGTGGTGCGTGGGCGCCGCGACCGCCGCGTCGTTCACGGCGTTGACCACGAGCTCGGCCAGGTCGACGTCCTCGCTCTGCAGGTCTTGCCCTTCGCCGAGGCGGGAGAGCAGGAGCAGCTCGTCGACCAGCAGCGTCATGCGCCGCGCTTCGGACTCGATGCGGGCCAGCGCGTATTCGGTGGTCGGCGGCAACTCGGAGCTGTCCTGGCGGGTGAGTTCGGCGTATCCCTGAATCGCCGCCAGCGGCGTGCGCAGTTCGTGGCTGGCGTCGGTGATGAATTGCCGCATGCGCAGATCGGATTCGGCACGCTGCGCCAGCGCACTGTCGACGTTGTCGAGCAGCCTGTTCAGGGTGTGGCCGACGATGCCGACCTCGTTCTGCTGGTTGGTGTCCCGCGGTCTCACCCGGACGCTGATGCGGTGGTCGTCGTCGGTGAGCGGCATGGCGGCGACTTCGGCCGCGACGCCGGCCAGCCGGCGCAGCGGCCGAAGGGTGTAGCCGACGACCCACACGGTGAGCCCGGCGGTGACCGCCAGCGCGGCCGCGATGAGCACGGTGGTGGTGAGCTGCTTGCGCGCGATGATCTGGTCGGCGAGATTCAGCGACACCCCGGCGATCAGGACGTCGGATCCGTCGACGTGGCTGTTGAGCCGGTAGAACCCGAGGCTGCGCAGGTTTTCGGTCCGTGGCGGCCCCTCGCCCCATGACTGCGCTTCGATGGCGCGAACCACGTCGGCGGGCGCCGGCCGCGCCTCGGCTTCCGAGAACACCGCCGATCCGATGACGGTCCCGTTGTGCAGCACCACGATCAGGTTCCCCGGCGTCTGGTCGGGGAACTGCAGCATCGCCTGGTCCAGCGGCTTGGCACCGGCGGACGGATTGCGTTCGCCCTCAAGGTATTTGGCGTAGGAGTGGCCCAACGCGTCCAGGGAACCGGCGACGTCGGCGTCGCTCATCGAGGTGACGTAGCCGCGCAGGCTCAGCACGGAGACGATTCCCACCGTCATCAGCACCACGCTGACCACGGCCAGTACGCCCAACAGCAATTGGCGCCGCAATGAACGGGGTAGCCACCGCGGAAGGTCTCCGGCCAGGGCATCCCGGTCCGTGGTCATTCCGGTGGCCGCAGCATGTACCCGACACCGCGCACGGTGTGAATCATGGGTTCCCGGCCGGAGTCGATCTTCTTCCTCAGGTACGAGATGTAGAGGTCGACGATGCTGGTGCGGCCGGCGAAGTCGTAGTTCCAGACGCGGTCGAGGATTTCGGTGCGGCTCAATGCGCGGCGGGGGTTGCGCATGAGAAAGCGCAGCAACTCGAACTCGGTCGAGGACAGCGATATCTGGGTGCCGTCGCGGGTCACCTCGCGGCTGGCGGTGTCGACCCTCAGGTCGCCGACTTTGAGGGTTTCGGCGGCCGGCGGCGTCTGCTGGCCCGAACGGCGCAGCAATCCGCGCAGCCGGGCGACGAGCTCTTCGAGGCTGAACGGCTTGGTCATATAGTCGTCGGCGCCCGCGGTCAGGCCGGTGACCCGGTCCATGACGGAGTCCCGCGCCGTCAGGAAGAGCGTCGGGGTATAGGGCTCGGACTGGCGGACGCGTTCCAGGATCCGCAGCCCGTCGACGTCGGGAAGCATGATGTCGAGCACCAGGACGTCGGGGCTGACCTTGTCGAACTTCGCCAGCGCTTCGCGCCCGTTGTGGGCGATGTCGACAACCCAGCCCTCGTAGTGCAACGCCATCTTCACCAGGTTGGTCAGCGCCGGCTCGTCATCGACCAGTAGGACCCTGATCGGAGACCCGTCGGCGCGGTAAATCCTGGGTAGCTGCCCGAGGATGGCTTGGCGAGGGCGCTGGCCTCCCGCGTATCCCGACATTGCCGTCATGTCCCTCCATTCTGGCAAATCACACACCGAACTGTCACGGAGCTCATAGAAACCTCAAATGTGCGGATGTCGGCCGCGTCACATCACATGCCGCTCAAATATGAGTTTCATATGTGTCGCATCAGCCAGCTTGAGATGAGCTGAGTTCCCAAAAATACTGGGATGCATGGTCGTTGGTCTGGCGGGCCAGAGTATTTGCGAGGTTAGGCTCTCCAAATCGTCAGCGCAAGAGTCGATTTCGGTAATCGAATCCCGTGTTATCGCGACGCGTACCGTCGGTGCCGAACGCGTACCCACGACGGCCGGGGACGACGACGTCTCCAATTGTCGTTAAGAGCAAGTTACGTGGTGTTACGAATCCTGGTCGTCTGAAACGTTTTTCAGAGGTCCGGGCCGGCGGAACGCCGCTTCGACTGCGGTCACTCAACTAGCAAAGGAAAGCAATGGACTTTGGCGCGTTGCCTCCGGAGGTCAATTCCGGCCGGATGTATGTGGGGCCCGGGCCAGCGACGCTGCTGACCGCGTCGGCGGGATGGGATTCGCTGGCCCTGGAGCTGAACTCGGCGGCCGGTGGCTATGAGTCGGTGATCACGACCCTGACGGACGAATGGCTGGGGCCGACATCGACGGCTATGGCCGCCGCGGTCGCTCCCTACGTGGTGTGGCTGCGGGCCACCGCGGAGCTTTGCGAGCAGTCGGCGACCCAGGCCACCGCCGCGGCGGCGGCCTACGAAGCGGCGTACGCGATGACGGTGCCGCCCCCGCTCATCGCGGCCAACCGTGCCCGCCTCATGGCGTTGATCGCCACGAACGTCCTGGGGCAGAACACGCCGGCCATCATGGCGACCGAGGCCGAATACAGCGAGATGTGGGCGCAGGATGCGACCGCGATGTACACCTACGCCGCCAGCTCCGCCTCCGCGTCGACCTTCGGCGCCTTCGCGCCGCCGCCGCAGACGACCAATCCGGGCGGCATCGCCGGCCAGGCGGGCGCGGTGAGCCAGGCGACCGGCACCCAGGCCGGCAGCGCCGCCCAGACGGCGTCATCGCAGGTGATGTCAAGCGTTCCGCAGGCGCTGCAGAGTATGTCGACGCCCGGGTCCACGTCCGGCGCGGGCCTGTCGCAGGCGGCGGTGGGCACCGGGGCGTCATTGGGAACGTCCGGGGCCTCGAGTCCCCTCAGTGCGCTTTCCAGCTTGACCGGCACGTCGAAGAGCGCGACGAAGACGGCCAGCACGGGCCTGAGCGCCGCGTCGGGTCTGGGGACGGCTCTCGGCGGCACCGCCGGCACGGGGGATGCGGCCGGGCTGGCCTCGGACGTGGTCGGCGTGGGATCCGATTTCGCCGGCCTGGGCGGGGATGGCGCGGGTTTGGGCGCCGACGGCGCCGGAATCGGGATGGACGTGTACGGCCTGGGAATCGACCTGCAGGGAGCGGGCTCGATCCTCGGGGCCGAAGGCGGTGCGGTCCCCGGGTTGGGCGGCCTCGGGGACGCGGCCGGCCTGGGAGCCCTCGGGCCGGTCGGGGGCCTCGGCGAAGGCGCGTCGGCGGGCGTGGGCCAGGCGGCCTCGCTGGGAACGTTGTCGGTGCCGCCGAGTTGGGCAGACACCGTCTCGTCGGTGACACCGCTGCCCGCCGCCCTCGACGCCAACGTCGCGCCGGCCGGGTGGGGCGCGGCGCCGACGGCGCCGCAGGCCACCGGAATCTCCAAGCTGCCGCTGGGCGCCATGGTCGGGCGTGAGTCCGACGGCGGGGTTCACCGGATCGGGTTCCGTCCCTCACTGATTCCGCGTTCGCCGGTGGCCGGATAGCCCGGCCCGCAAGGGTTTCCGAACAAACCGAAAGGGCCCGCACACCACGGTGTGCGGGCCCTTCGAGTGAGGACGCGGCGTCAGGCCCAGCTGGACCCGACGGCGCTGTCGGTGCTGGCCATGTTGCTGCCGGCGCTCTGCACCTTCTGGCCGTGGGCGTTGGCCTGCTCGTAGATCACCTGGAAGTTGCGACCCAACTGGGTGATGAACTCCTGGCAGGCCACCGAACCGGCACCGCCCCAGAAGTCACCCGCAGCAAGCACATCGCGAACGATGGCCTGGTGCTCAGCCTCCAGAGACGCGGCCTGGGCCCGGATCAAGGCACCGTGGGCGTCGACATCGCCGAACTGGTAATTGATTGTCATTGCTTAGCTCCTTAAAAGTATTGGACAGCAGTAGTTTTCGGCTGCTAGCTGCTCAGGATCTGCTGCGAGGCCTGCTCTTGCTGCTCGTAGTTGTTCGCGTCGCGGATCAGCCCGTCGCGCACCCCGTGGAGCATGTTGACGATGTTGCGGAAGGCCTGGTTGACCTGACCCATGGTGTCGTACGAGGTGGCCTGCGCCTGACCGCTCCAGCCCGAGCCGGCGATGTTCATCGACGACGCCCACATCTTGCGGGCCTCGTCCTCGACGGTCTGGGCGTGGACCTCGAAGCGGCCCGCCATCGCCCGCATTTCGTGCGGGTCGGTCATGAAACGTGTTGCCATGTTGCTTTCTCCTTATCCTTGCAAGCCTTCAGTGTCGAAGTCTTAACAGTTGCAATTGATGCGGTGGTGGCCGCGTTATAGACAGATTACGGCCTACCGGTTAACTGATCGCCTCAAACGGGTGACATATACCCCCTAATTTCCCGTATCGGTGGTCCCGACATCAGACAACAACTTGCTTGGGCATGACGATCGGCTTGAAGCCGTACCGCGGCCCGGTGCCGTAGGCGCCGGCGCCCTTGGCCGCCGCGGCCATACCCGGCATGCCAGGCATCGCGGCGACCGGCTCGGCCTCGGCCGCGGCCGTCCACCCGGAGCCCTCGAGGGGTGCGGTGGAGGACGCCAACGACGCCGGGGCGGCCGCATTCCAGCCGGCCGGCACGGACAGCCCGCCGACCGCGGAGGCCTCGCCCAGGGCGGCCGATGCGCCCGCACCGGACACCGAGCCGACCATGGTGCCCTGCACCATCCCACCGGCGAGCGGCGTGACCGAGTCGGTGAGCGCGAACGGGATCGCGGGCACCGTGCCCAGCGTGTGGCCCAGCGACACGGCCGTCGGGATGGTGTTCATGACGAACCAGGCCGCGGTGTTCACACCGCCGTTGATGCCGTTGAGCACGGCGGGCGTGCCGAGGAAGTTGTCGATCGAGCCCAGCAGGCCCGGGAACGTGGGCGTGATGGGGTCGGCGGCCACCGTCGCCGCCGAGGTGACCGGGGCAAGCAGCGCCTGGGCGGTCCCGGCCGTCGAGTCAGTGCCGAGGGCGGCGCTGTCCGCGGCCGCGGCGGCCGCCGGGCTCGTGGTCGACGTCAGCGGCGTCACGGGAGTCAGCACCCCGGCCGCCAGCGAGGCTGCCTGGTACGCCGCCATGGCGGCGGCATCCTGGGCCCACATTTCGGCGTACTGCGCGTCCAATGCCGCGATCTCGGCGGCGACGGTCGGGATGACGGCGAACGGCAACAATGCCGCCTGCGTAGTTCTGTTGGCGATGACCAGTTGCGGCGGCACCACCGCCGCGTACACCGCCTCGAACGCCGCCGCCGACGCCGTGGCCTGGGCACTCGCCTGCTCGAGCGTCGCCGCGGTCTCGGTCAGGTAGGTGATGATCGGCTGGGCCGCGGCCGCCGCCGCCGCCGATCCGCCTCCCGTCCACTGCTCGCTGGTCAACAAAGCGATGATCGACTCCCACTGTGTCGCCGTGGTGCTGATCTCGGCACCGAGGTTGGCGTAGGCCGCCGCGGCTGCCATCAGCGGCGCCGAGCCCGCACCGGAGTAGATGAGCGAGGAGGTGATCTCCGGGGGAATTGCTGCAAAGTCAAGAACCATTTGTGTTTCCTGCTCCTTTTGTCTTTTGGAATTCGAAGTCTGTGGGGATTGCCCGAAGGGTCAGACGGTCGCTGGTTTCGGCATGACGATCGGCTTGACGCCGTAGCGCGGCGCACCGAAGCCGGCGCTGTTGCGCGCGGCCGCGCCCATCCCCGGCATCCCGGGGATGACGGTCCCCATGCCGGCCTGCGGGGCGGCGGCGGTCCAGCCGACCGTCTCGAGCGGCGCGGCGCTGGTGCCCACCACCGGGGTGGCCGAGCCGGCCCAACTCGGCGGCACCGAGAGGTTGCTGACCATGGTCGCCGAGCCCATCGAGGCCATCGGCATGGCACCCAGCCCGGCCATGCCTCCGCCGGCCACGGGCGCCGTGACGTCGGCCAGGCCCGCCGCGTCGGCGGCCGCACCGGCTGCATCCGCCGCGGAAGTGTCGAGCAGGCCGCCACCGGCCAGGCCCAGCAGGTCGGACGCGGCGGAGGCCCAGTTGCCACCACCGATGTTCAAGATGTTGGCGCCGTTGCTCGAGAGGCCGAACATCCCGCCGAGCATGGCCGGGTTGGTGCCGTTGCCGGTGCTACCGAGCAGATATGAGAGCCAGTCGAGGGCACTGCCGGGCGTCGCGGTAGCAGTAGCAGCCGTCGTGGTGGGAGCTGTCGAATCCAAGGCTTGAATACCGGACTGGGCCGCGTTGATGGCCTCGGTGGTCCCGTAGCTGTTGGAGCTGATGCCCAGGGTCTGCGCGTAGTTTTCCAGCAGCGTCTGTGCCTCGGCGGCGATGGTCTGGTACTGGGTGCCGTACGCGGTGAAGATGGCCGCTTGCTGGGCCGACACCGGGTCGGCGCCCGCGGGGATGATCGCCGTCGTCGCCGGCGCCGCACCCGCGTTCTGCGCCGCCAGGTTGGTGTTGATCCCCGACAGCAGCTGCTCCGCAGCTAACATCTCTTGTGTCTGTGTCGTCAGAAATGACATCGATTGCTCCTTGTGTTCGGAACGGCCGACCCCCATGCGGTGGATCGACCCTGAGTGTTCGCGTAACGGCCCCTGTGCGTTGGCGTAACACTAACGACCCCCGACTCCACGTTCCCGGCCGAAAGGGCCGGGGTGACAGCCGTTTACGGCTTCTTAACGATGAGGGCGGCAGTTTTAACATGGTCCTGCCGGACGACATGGCGGCGTGATCTGTCATCTGCCGGAAAGCCGTGGTTAAGGCGCGTGGGCGCGGATCCTAGCCGATGCCCTGCAGTGCCGCATGTGGGCGATTTCGCTCGATACGGCGGGATGCGGTGTCCCGGATTCGGCGGCCGCGCGCTAGATTCGCCGCCGAGCCCCCATAGCCCAATTGGCAGAGGCAGCGGACTTAAAATCCGTCAAGTGTCGGTTCGAGTCCGACTGGGGGCACCGGCGTCGGTGGCCGCCGGCCGCCCTGGTTGGCCACACTTTCGGCGACATGGTCCAGGTCGCTGTCGAACAAATCGCTGTACATCGAGCGTCATGACCGCGCTGGCATACCCCAGCATCTGCTGCACTACCTTCGGGTTGGCCCCGGCATGGATCATCCGCAGAGCGGCAGCCTCGCCCCATCGCAACCCGCCAACCCCCAGCAGCAGCACTAGGGAACGGTAGCGGTCTGCCTTGTCGGCCAGCAGTCTAAGTTGGTCGGCGGGTAGATGGACATTCTTTCTCGCTGACCGCGGCAGACAACTGGCCCTCTTTGCCCAAGAACTCCAAATCCACGTTTCCGTCCGGTCGCCCCGAAGGTGTATATGCAGGCAATAAACGCCGGTTAAGACCGCGCCTGTCTTCTTTTCACCCGACGAATAGTGGAGGTCTTGCTCGATTCCTATCATGCGTTCGGTCAGGATCTTCGCGTCTGATTTGACGTCAAATGTTTTGTAGCCCAAGGCAAATACTTTGCTCCCATTTCGAGGGAGTCGAGAGCGTAAGACTAGCGTCGGTAGATCAAATGGTTCACCGGTTTTCCGAAACATCCGAATCGCTCTTAGCAAGGCGAGACCCCTCCCGTTGCCGTTCGGGGCGATTGGCCGACTGCTGATCGCGTACTTCCGATTCATTTGGGCACTAGGGCCCGAGCTGTCGGGGCCGAACGGCCCTTGCGTGCTGGTGGCGATGGCGGACCCTTAATGCTCTATCCGGCAAATGGCTCCCGAGGGGGCACCTGATGAAGATCACCGCGAAACGTGCAGCAGCAGTTCACCGCCATACACGCTCAGGCGTCAGAAGGCTGTGGTTGGCCGCCGCTTGCGTGTGGCTGTTGGGCGCTGCCCTGTTAATCACTCTGCTGGGCTCAGGCTTGCTGGCGGCGCCGTCAACGCGTGCCACTGTGACAGTGTTCGCTATGTGCCCTGACGGCCATGAGGGCGTGGCTGGCGGTCACACCAGTTGTCCTTTCGCCAGGAACGTCCACGACAAATTCACTGCAGGCGGGCTTCACTTCCTGGCTTATTCGCCCACGACTGATCAGTGGTATGAGGTGTTCTGTGACCCCACCAAGCGTCCTGCATATTTCGAGAACGGCATGGTCGTCGATTCTTGGAACTGCTACGCCGGTGACAACGCTGAAGTTGTCGTCTGGTAGCTACCAACGAAAAGCACAATGTGCGAGCCCAATCCTGAGCCGGCCGGCGCGATAGTGACGTAGGTCTTTGACCGCGGTAAGGCGCAGCCCTTGTCTCAACCGAGGTCCGAAGTCCCTAGTCATCGTGCCCGCACCAGACGAGTGTTGCGTCATGAACCGGCTCGCCTGCGTCGCTGCGACTGTCGCGTTGACGTCCATGGTCCCGACCATTCCGGCCCGTGCTGATCCGGCCGTCACGCTACGTGACCTGCTACCGGCCGGCTACAGCAGCGATACCTGCCACGCCATTGATCGTGGGACGGCCGTGGCCGCAATGAGTTGTGGGCCTAACTCGTTCGCGGGCGGGCCGACGTCGGCGGTCTATCAAATTTTCGGTGACCAGGCAACGCTGCAGAAGGCTTTCTCGGCGGTGGTCAATGGCGTGGATTGGACCGCTACGACGTGTCCCGGGGCGAAGTCTCCCGATCCCATTCGACTCCGAATCTCCGACGGAACCACGTACGGGTCTGTTGCCTGTGGCCGGGCGCGCACCTTCCAGACCGACCGCGATGGCGCCGTGGTGTGGACCAAGGACACCGACAACTTTCTCGGCGTGGCATGGGCCGCCTACCAGGGCCAGTCCTATCCGGCGAACCTGTACGCGTGGCTACAAGCACAGGTGACCTGAAGCCTTCGATCGCGGTTACCGGATCGCCGACGAGTTCGCGGTCCGCGACGTGCTCTGGTAGCGGCTAGGGCGTCCAGGCGAAGGCATCGACGCCGGTGTCAACGCGCTTGGGATTGCGGTTGTCGAAATCGGCTACCACCAACGCCTTTTCCGGAGAGGTGTCGAGGTAGGCCACGAAGTTGCCGGCGCCCCACGCCGGTCCTTGGCCGCTTGCTTCGACGTCAGTCGCCGTCGTACGCGGCATGTAGTCCGCCTTGCCGAGAATTTGGATCGCCTTCGACGAGTCCGAGGGGCCCGGCTTCGTGAATGCCACCGCACCGGAGTCCAGCGCGGCGATATCGCTGTAGTTCGAACCCTGTTGCGTGAACACGATTGTGGGCTGGGCGCCAGCCTTGTCGGCTGGGACGGAGTAGATGCCGCCGGTACGCAGAGCGAAGGGAATAGTTGTGAAATCCGGACCCGAAGCGTCACCGGTGGTGAACAGTATGGTCTGCCCGTCCTTGCCATAGGTCACCGAGAACGCATTCGTGTCGGCCGCGACCCGTCTGGATGCGCCGCCGACCACGAGCACATTGACATCGACAGGCCGCACGTCGCTGCGCGAGTTGACCCACACGATGTGGCCGCCGTCGGGTGACCACGCGAAGTCGGGTACGGCGAACAGCGGCGGTTCTGCGGGCACCAGCGCGCCATCGTCCGTGGCCGCGACGAGCAGGCGGCCACCGTTGATGATCCCGTTAGCGGGGTGGTCGACGAAGGCCACCTGTTGTCCCTTCGGCGACCACCTGGGGCTTGCGACCATGGTCGGTCCCTCGTCGGGGACCTGCGGAATTTTCGCCGGGTCCACGAGCCGCCGCGGCGGACCGACGGGCATGAGCTCTCGCGAGAGGTCCTGCACCCATAACTCACCGCCGTAGTCGTCACCCTTCACCTTTCGCACGAACGCGACGTGCGCCAAGTCGGGCGATGGCGCGGGCTGGGTGTCCGCAGGGCCGTCCGTCAGCTTGCGCCCCGGCTCGCCCGCAGGCGCGCTGACGTACAGCGACCCCGCCTTGGCGTAGAACAATGCGCCGGCCCGGTTGGACACCGGAGCAGACGATGACGTCGGGGTGACCGGCGACGGCGCGGAGTGTGGGGTGCCTCCGGTCGAATGGCACGCGGAAAGCAGCACGGCAAGCAGTGCCGCTGACCGCCGGCCACGACGCCAGAACATGGGCGTCACCATAACTGGCTTGCTAGGCCCGGACGAGAACTCCGGTGGGAAGGGGACTTTGGTCCCTTGTCGAGTCCACTGGGGCACCGAGCGTCCGTGCAGTTCAACGCATCGTACGCGGTAGTTTGAGCAAATCTGGGTCGTCTTCCTATCGGAGGTAGAGCCTTTATGCCCTGTCTGACTGGCGCCGGCAGGGCGAAGGATCACCAGGGTGATCAAGCAAGCCATTGGGGTCGTTGCGGTGGTTCTTCTCATCGCGGGGTGTTCAACTCGGACACACACCGGCGGGGGCACCACCACCACGACAACGCCGCATTCCCAGGCCGTGCGCGAATGGGTCGAGCTGACCAAAGACCACATGCAGGACCTGGGAATCGCCATGGGCAAGGCCACCTTCGCCATCGGCAGCCAGGATTACCCCGGCCTCGGGGCGGCCTGCCACGATGGCCATGAGGCAGCGAGTTTCCTGCAGGGCCACCTGCCGTCTCCTGACAAAGAACTCACCACGGCGCTGCAAGCCAGCCTCGACGACTTCGACGCCGCGTCCCACTTCTGCGTCGCCGCGGTCGAGGACAAGGATGCGAACGAGGCCCGCCATGCGGGGGAGTTCATGAATTCCGCGGAGGGGCATCTGTCCAGCGCCACCGCCATCCGCGATCGCGTCCTCAACGAACACCCGTAGGTCATCGGTCGAGCGGGCCTAAAGGCGCTCGACGGAATGCGACGAAGGGTCCGGTGCGGGAGGACCTTGGCCCCTATGCCCGGTTACGGGGGAGCCGCGACAGTGAAACCACACGACTTCGTGGCTACCGAGAGAGGGCAATGACATGAATCGCGAAATCAGCAAATTCTTCTGCGGAGCGTTCGCCGGAATCGCCTATGCGCACGCGGGCTACGCCGTCGCCGCATCAGCCGGCATCATCGACGAGCCCATCTTCCTCGGCAGGAAGTGGGGCGTCGGGTTCATGTGGACGGAGGCCGTTGTCTACACGGCGATCAGCGCGGCCCTCGGATACGCCGGGTGGCGTTCACAACCCGTCGCGCTGCGCGACATGAGCGCGCCGCAGACCAACGGGCAGTCCGCGCAAGGGGCGCCCGGGGCGAAAGTATCGGTGTCTTCGCCGAATTGACCGGGTCGCCGACGGCGCGGGGACGCAGTAGTCCGCACCGAAGGTCCGCACAGAAGGGATGCCCAGCCGGATGAACGTCCCGCGTGGGAAGCGGTGGGTGGTCGCCTGCGTGCTCCTGCTGTCCGCCACCGCGGCGCTTTGTTCGGGGTCGGCATCGGCGGATCCGGTCGATGATGCGTTCATCGCGTCGCTGGTGAATTACGGGATCGAGGTCCGGGACAGCGGCACCGCGATCGCCATGGCGCACCGCGTGTGTACGGGATTCGACAACAACGCGAATGCAAGCGTTTTGGCGATGAAGGTGATGCGCGACACCGACCTCACGATGCGGGAGTCCGGTTATTTCATCGGCCTGTCGGTGGCCGCCTACTGCCCGCAGTACCGCGGGCTCATCGACACCTCGCTGATCTGGCTGATACCGGGTCCCCCGCTGATGTGAACGCGAACGTCGGTCATCGCGGCACACCGTCGGCGGGCCGACCGAGGCCAAGCACAGTAAGTTGGTCGCGACCGCCACCGCGAAGGAGTTGCGCCGAAGTGACCGACGATCCGCGGGCCGACGATGTTTCCCGCCAGTACGATCGGTGGGAGTACCCGCCTCCCGTGACCGACCTCGCGGCATGGAGCACGAACCACTGGGATTGGTTCGATCCCTTCTGGGCGCACCGGGTGTTGTGGCCCGACCGGGGCTACAAGCCGGATCTCGACATTCTCATCGCGGGCTGCGGCACCTTCCAGGCGGCCCTGATCGCGTTCATGAACCGCGCCGCCGCAGTGGTCGCCATCGACGTCAGCCGGTCGGCGCTGAAGCACCAGCAATACTTGAAGGATAAGCACGGGCTCGACAACCTGGAATTGCGTCTGCTTCCCATCGAAGAAGTGGCGACGCTGTCCCGCGACTTCGACCTGATCGTCTCCACCGGCGTCTTGCACCACATGGCGGAGCCGCTGGCCGGCCTCAAAGCGCTGGGCGGACGTCTGCGCGCCGATGGGGTGCTGGCCGTCATGCTTTACGCGAAGTACGGCCGCATCGGCGTCGACATGCTCGAATCGGTGTTTCGCGACCTCGGACTGACGCAGGACGATGCATCGGTCCAAATGGTCAAAGAGGCGATCACGGTGCTACCGGCGGATCACCCGGTGCGGTCCTACCTCAACCGCGCGAACGATCTGATGTCCGACGGCGCCCTGGTCGATACGTTTCTGCACAGTCGCCAGCGAAGCTACACCGTCACGGAATGCCTGGACCTGGTCAGCTCCGCTGGGCTCGCATTCCAGGGATGGTTTCACAAAACGCCCTACTACCCGCACGATTTCGTCGCGCCGGCGAGCCGGTTCCAGGCCGTGCTGGACCGGCTCCCGGACGTCGAACTGTGGTCCGTCATGGAACGGCTGCAGCCGGCCAGTGCCACCCACTTCTTCATGGCCTGCCGCCCGGAACGTCCGAAAGAGCATTACGCAATCGACTTTTCCACGGCTGAAGCCTTCGACTACGTCCCGCTGCTGCGCACGGCATGCCTACTGTCCGGCGACGAGATCCATTTGCCCGGCGCGAAGTTGAAGCTCAACCCGGCCCAGCTGCCCTTCGTCCAGCAGGTCGACGGCCGCCGCGCGATTCGGGAGATCATCGAGTCCGTGGCACAGCGTGACGATGTCGGGCCGGAAAACGCGGATCTGGTAAAGGAATTCGGACGCAAGTTGTTCCAGTCGCTGTGGCGTCTCGACTTCTTGGCGATGGCGCTGAACACCGGCGCGTCCGGCTAGCCTTTCACGACGACGCCTCGGTGGTCCCGTTGTTGCCGGCCTTGGCCGCCAGAAGGCCCTGGCGCAGCGCGGCGATCGCGTGCGCGGCCTGGTTCGCCGCGGCGGTGTAGCCTTCCAAATCGACTGCGCTCTCCGCATTTTCGGCCAGGGTGCGAGACAGTCGCGCGGTGTCCTTCAGGGTGCGGATGGCTGCCCAGACCGCTTCCTCGAGTTCGTCGCCGTAAGCCACCAGCAGCGCCTGTGCGGTCCATGCGTGCCCGACCTGGCAGCGGTACCCGTTGTCGGCAACGGCCATCAGCGCGCCGTTGCAGCTGGGGCAGGTGTACCCGGTCGGCGGGCCCAGGTCCTCCATGCCGACCGCCGCCGCGAATTGGCTGTCCATTGCGATCTGGTTCTCCAACTCGAGCCGCCCGTCCGGGTCCGCCGCCGGCTCTTCGATGTTCCGGCCGGCCAGCTCGGCGAGCAGGCTCCCGATGTCCTTGGCCGCCGCGGTGTGATCGGCCACGGAGGCCTTCATGGCATTGTTCGGCAGATCGGGAAACAGCGCGTCCGCCGGTTCCTGGACCACGGTGACTCCTCCCTTCGCCTTGATGGCGCGCAGCCCGGCCACGCCGTCGTCGAGCAGGCCCGACATCAGGACACCGATTGCCCTGGGGCCGTAGTCCAGCGCGACGGACCTGAAAAGCGCATCGATCCCCGGTCGGCGACCGCTCTCCCACGGGCCATCCGACAGGGCTATCCGGTGGTCGCGGGCAAGCAGATGGTGATCGGGCACGGCGGCGTAAATACGTCCGGCCTCCAGGACCGCGCCGTCGACGGCCGCGACCGCCGGCAACGGACCGCACCTGCCGATGATCTGGGCCAGCAGCGAAGGCGCTCCCCGGCTCATGTGGATGACGATCATGACAGCGAACGGGAAGTCGGCCGGCATGCCCGCCGCCAGTTCGCACAACGCTTCGATGCCTCCTGCGGATGCACCGATCGCCACCACGCCTTCAGCCGGTGTCGCCGTGCGTTTCATAGCTCGACCCAGCCTCACCCTGTCCTGGCTGACAGCTTCCGGAGCCCGCCACCGCCTGCAAACGTCTGGGTCAAGACTGACGCCGGCTGGGCATGACGCCAAGGGTCGTAAGGCCCCTACTTGGCGCGGGCGCACGCCGAGGAAAGCGCTTGGTGGCGCGGTGATCACGGTGGTCAGCCCGGACTCGACGGTGCGCGGTTTGGCCCGCGGACCAAATTTCTGGCCTGCCGCCGGCGGCGCGGCGATCCGCCACTCATAGACTGGCGCATCGTGGGCATGCTGTTTGGTCTTGCTTCGTGGATCGTTTATTGGGTGCTCGTCGGCAACGTGCCGTTCGGCGCCGCCGTGTTGACCGCTCTGGCGGTCGCGGTCATCGCCATGGTGATCGGGGCGGTCGGCGGCAAGCCGGAGCGAACGCTCGAAATCGGTTCTGTCGCAGTCTTTGTGGTTCTGGTGGCGCTGACCTTCGCGCTGGGCGACAGATTCGCCCAGCGGTGGATGCTGCCGCTCAGCACCGGAGGCTTCCTCATGGTGGCGCTGGTCGGCACGCTGACGGGCAGGACCTTCGTGCGCGCGTTCGCCGCCGCGGAACAACCCGCCGACGTCGTGAAGACCGAACTGTTCGGCCGGACCGTCCGCGTCCTGAGCTGGATCTGGGTGGCGACGGCGGCCAGCATGACGGTGTCGTCGGCGATCCCGCCGATCGTGCGGGGCGACGCCACGATCCGGGACACCGGGACCCCGTTGTCGTACGTGTGCTACTGGCTGATTCCGTTCACGCTGCTGGGTCTGGCGGCGCTGGCCTCGCGATTCCTCCCCGCGCGGATGCTGATCGGCGTCGATGACCTCGAGCGCGAGACCTCGTTCGTCGCCTACGACGAAGCCACCATCGACGAGCTGTACTTCCTCGCGCAGGAACACGCCAACCGGGAGGTCGGCCCCGGCAAGGAGGCCTACAACGTCAAGGTCGGGGGCATGGGCACCCCGTTGACCGGGGACGAATCGCGCAAGTCGTGGCCGTCGACCTACAAGGTGCGCGACAAGCGGCGCTGACCGGTGCGCGGGCCGTTAGTCGTCGGCGACCCGCTTCGCCCGGCTTCGCCGCGCTCGCGATCGCCGCTAATCGTCGGCGATGCCCGGCGCGCTGAGCGCCGCGACGGTGTCTTCCCGGTGCCGTAGCGAGCGGGTGGCCGCCGCGAACTGGCGGAGCTTGGCGATGACGGCCTGCCCTTCCGGCCGGTGACCCCAGATGCTGATGCCCTGGTGGGTGGTGGGGCTCCAGGTCGCTTCGTCGACGACGATCGGGTTCCAGCCCACCTCCCATTCGAAGCCCGACGGCGTCGCCGCGTAGTAGGAGAGCTCCTTGTCGTTGGTGTGCTGCCCGATCGACAGGGCCATGCCGAAACCCAGTGCCTTGACCCGCTGGTAGGAGCTGACCATATCGTCGAGGGCCGCGACCTGCACGTTGACGTGCTGGACGCGGGTGCGAATCGGGTTGATCGGCAACGCGTTCACCGATGCGATCGCCACCGAATGGTGTCGGTCGTTGACTCGCAGGAACCGGATCTTGAACCGCATTCCGCTGATGGTCTCGTCGATGTAATCCGAAAGCCGCGCGTCGAAGACGTGGTTGTAATAGCCGCGCACCTCGTGGGGCTTCTTCGTGGTGAGGGCGACGTGGCCCATTCCGCCTGTGCCGGTGACGAATCCGCTGCCCGGGATGTCCAGGGACAGCGGCGCGCTGCGGGCGGTGGTGTAGATCTCCTGGGCGAGTCCGTTCGGGCCGGGGAACCGCAGGAAGCGCTCGACCCCGCGCAGCTTCGCCTCTTCGTCGCTGCCCTCGACGCTGGGCACCCCGTGGTCGGCGACGCGGCGACTGATCTCGTCGAACGTTGCATGACCGTCGAGCTGCCAGCCGAGCGCGACGACATCTTCCGCCGGCCCCCGCCGCAGCAGCACGCGACACTCGTTGTCGTCGAGGCGGAACCGGACGGTGTCGGGCGCCATCTCGTCGAGGTGCATGCCGATCGCGTCGCGGCCGAAGCGCTTCCAGTCGCTGATCTTGTCGGTTTCGATCACGACATAACCCAGGTGCGCATTGCCGAACACCGAGGGCCGGTGGGTGGTAGACATGTTGATCCTTGTAATTGATTGCAGTGGTTAGGTTTTCAGGAACGCGGCAGCGACGGCGTTGAACAGTTCGGCGCGCTCCCACTGGACCCAGTGTCCGGTGTTGGCGGCCAGCAGGACATCGGCGTTGGGCAGCCGGTCGGCCAGCATCGCTGCGCCGCTCGGCTTGTTCACCTTGTCTTCCCGGCCCCAGACGATGAGCGTCGGCGTCGCGAGGCCGGCCAGCCTGTGGTCGCGGGTGAAGTCCATCCGCCACAGCGTGCGCAACCCCGACGGCCGTTGCAGCGGCGGGTTTGCGATCACCTCGGGATCGATCGACGCCTGGTAGCGGGACTCGATCAGCGAGTCGGGCACCGCGGCGCCGTCATACACCAGGTATGACCGGATGAACGTGCGCAGCTTCTCCAGACTCGGTCCGTCGCCGCCGTAGTAGGCCAGCAGGCTCCGCAGACCCTCGCTGGGCAGTCCGCGGGTCGTCCCGACGCCACCGGGACCCATCAGCACGAGCTTGTTCACCCGGTGGGGCGTGTCCAGGGCCAGGCGCAGCGCACACGACCCGCCGTAGGAATTGCCGACCAGGTGCGCGCTGTCGATGCCGAGCTCGTCGAGCATCCCCCGGATGTGATCGGCGAGGTACCCGAACGGGTCGCCCCGGTCGACGCCCTTGGTGGAGCGGCCGTACCCGGGCATGTCCGGAACGATGACCCGGAAGTTCTCGGCGAGTGCCTCGATGTTGCGCCCGTAATTCGATACGCCCGACGCGCCCGGTCCGCCGCCGTGCAGCAACACGAGGGCCGGGCCGCTGCCGGTCTCGGCGACGAAGATGTCTTTTCCTTTGACGCTGACGGTGCGTTCGGTGAGGGTGGTAGTGGTCACTGGGTCTTTCCTTACGACTTGAAGCCGGCCGGCGGCGGCGGAAGGGGCTGGCCGTTGGTGGCCCCGGCGTAGACGAAGCCGTCGGGCCGCACGACCACCGCCGACGCACCCTTGCTGTCCAGCCAGGCGGTCAGCGATCCGTCGCTGTCGACGACGCAGTCGGCGCGCGGAACGCTTTGGGGCGGGATGACTTTCAGGGCCGGCACGCCCGCGGCCAGCCAGTCCGGTGCTGTGACTGCGCGCCCGGTGTGCAGCACGGTCCACCGGCCGCCGACCACGTCGTCGAGGCGCACGCTGTCGCCCTTCTCGTCGCGGACCCAGGGCTGCGGGATCAGCCAGCCGACGGCCCCGTTCCCGTTGCGCGCGAGCAGACCGTCGCGGTAGCGCGCATCGGGCAACCAGCGGTGGTCGCGCAGCCAGGTGGAGAAGTAGGGCACCCTGCTCGCGGTCCGGAAGATGTGATTGCGGGCCGCCGCGCGCAACCGGTTCCGCTCGATGATGAGCTTGCCGGTCTTCACCGCGCGATTGGTCACCTCCTTCACGTGGGGCAGCCGCTCGGTCTGATAGGTGTCGAGCACCGATTCCGGCAGCGACCCGTTCAGCACGGCCCCGAGCTTCCAGCACAGATTCGCCACGTCCCGCACCCCGGCGCACATGCCCTGGCCGATCCACGGTGGCATCGCATGGGCGGCGTCGCCGGCCAGGAAGATCCGGCCCACCCGCCACCGGTCGGCGAAGCGGACGTGGTGGCTGTAGCAGGCGAACCCCAGGATCTGCACATTGTCCGGCGAGATCCCCTGGCCGCGCAGCACCTGCCAGATCGCGTCCTCCGAGAGCAGGTCCCGCTCGTCCTCTTCGTCGCGCACCGGGAACTCCCAGCGGTGGTGTCCCAGTGGGGTGGGGCAGTCGACGGTCGGCCGTTCGGGGTTGCAATGGAACCGAAGCCGGTCGTGGCCGGGCCATTCCTTGAGCACCTTGGTGTCGATGACGATCCAACGCTCGGCGTAGGTGCGGCCGCTGAAGCCGACACCCAGCTGGGCGCGGGTGGCGCTGGACCCGCCGTCGGCGGCGATCACGTAGGAGGCGTGGACCCGCCGGAACTCGTCGGTGGTCAGGTCGGCGAGCATCAACTCCACGAAGTCGCCCTGCGGGAGCAAACGCAGGCACTCGTGCCGAAGCAGGACGGAGACGTTGGGGAAGCGATCGACCCCGTCGCGCAGCACCTTCTCGAGCGCCGGCTGGTAAATGAACTGCTGCGGGGGGTGCCCGTTACCCCTCGACACGGGCAACAGCTTGACGAACGGCACGCCGTTGGCGTCGACGAAGTTCGCCCCGCAGCCCGGCTGCATGTCGGCGTTGAGCCGGTCCGCCAGCCCGACCTGCTGCCAGATGCGTACCACTTCCTCGTCGGTGGAGATGGCGCGCGCCCGCGCATAGATGTCGGGATCACGTTCCACCACAACAACATTCAGGCCCAGCTGGCCCAACAGGTTCGCCGCGGTGCAGCCGACGGGGCCGTAGCCGACGATCGCCACGTCGTAGGTTTTTTGCTCAGTCATCTCGGCCCTTCCGCCGGCTTGTTAATGTAGTGATCCATACAGTAAGCTTCGATGGCGTGACGGTCAACACTCAAAAGGGGGCAACGTGACCACAGGCTCCGGCAGCACTGGCTCCAGCGGATCCCGCGCCGGCAGACGCACCCGGGCCAACGGGGAGCAGTCGCGCGAGCGGATCCTCGACGCGGCCACGGAAGTCGCCACCGAGCGCGGGTATGAAGGCACCACGATCTCGCTGGTCAGCAAGAAAAGCGGCCTGCCGCCGACATCGATCTACTGGCACTTCGCCGACAAGGACGACCTGATCGCCGCGGTCATCGAGCGCAGCTTCGGCCGCTGGCTGGCCGCCCTCGACCTGCCCGGCGGCGCCCTGGTCCAGGAGCGGGTGGCCGACCTGGGGACGCAGGTGGCCAAGGCGCTGCTGGACGCGCCCGACTTCATCCGCCTGGGCTTGATGCTGGCGCTGGAGCGCCGACCCGTCGAGCCGCGCGCGAGGGAGATGTTCCTCCAGGTGCGCGACGCGGCCTTTCACCGGTTCGAGGCGGTCGTGCGCGACGTTGCGCCCGGGCTCGACGAGGAGGGGGTGCGGCTGCTGACCACCTACGCGATCGCCGGAGCGGACGGCCTGTTCATCGCCAAAGAGATCGGTGGTGACTCGGTGGACCTGATCAAGCTCTTCGACCTGCACGCCCGCCTGGTCTTCCAGTCGGCGACCCAGCTGCTGGAATCCGGGGACTTCACATGATCGAGACGACCGCCCAAAACGGCCGGCTGGACGAGGCCGCCCGGCGGTTGTTTGCGGCAGGGGCGAACAGCAGCCCGATCCCGCCGCTGACCGAGGCCTATCCGGGCCTTGATGTGGCGCAGGCCTATGCGGTGCAGCGACGCAACCTCGAGCGCCACGTCGCTGCCGGCGCGCGCCTGCGGGGCCACAAGATCGGACTGACCTCCGCGCCGATGCAGGCGCTGCTCGGCGTCGACGAACCCGACTTCGGCTACGTGCTTGACAGCATGGTGCTGAGCGAGGGGACGCCGGTGTCCAGGCGGTCGTTCTGCACGCCGCGAGTGGAACCGGAAGTGGCGTTCCTGCTGCGGGCACCGCTGCGTGGTCCGGGGGTGGTGGCGGCCGACGTGCTGGCAGCCACCGAAGCGGTGGCCGCGGCGCTCGAGATCGTGGACAGTCGCATCGCCGACTGGCGCATCACCCTGGCGGACACGATCGCCGACAACGCCAGTTCCGGCGCTGTGGTCCTGGGCGACTGGGTGCCGATCGCGGACGCACCGCCCCTGCCCGGTACCACCGCCACGCTCTACCTCAACGACACGCTCGTCGAATCGGGTTGCGGCACCGCCGTGATGGGTGACCCGGCGGTGGCCGTCGCGTGGCTGGCCAACGCCCTGGCCGAGCACGGCACGACGATCGAGGCCGGGCAGTTCGTGATGTCGGGCTCCTACACCACCGCCGCGTTCGTCGAGGCCGGCGACCGCGCGAGGGCCGCGATCACCGGGCTCGGGTCGGTCGGCGTCAGCTTCACCTAGATCGAGAGGAAAACCCATGGCCGACGGTCAATTTCCGGTGGCGATCATCGGATCGGGCAACATTGGCACCGATCTGATGCTCAAAATCCTGCGCGGCCGCGGACCTCTGACGATGGCCGCGATGATCGGCATCGACCCCACGTCCGACGGGCTGGCCAGGGCGAAACGCCTGGGCCTGCCGACGTCGTCGGAGGGCGTCAACGGCCTGCTGGCCATGCCGGGCTTCGAGCGGGTGCGCCTCGTGTTCGACGCCACCTCCGCCGAGGCCCACGCCAGGCACTGGGAGGCGTTGCGCCACAACGGCGTACGCGTCCTCGACCTGACCCCGGCCGCCATCGGTCCGTTCTGCGTCCCGGTGGTCAATCTCGACGACCACATCGACGCGCCCAACCTCAACATGGTGACCTGTGGCGGGCAGGCCACCGTGCCGATCGTGGCCGCGGTGAACCGCTCGGCGCCGGTGGCCTACGCCGAGATCGTCTCATCGATCTCCTCGAAGTCCGCGGGCCCGGGCACCCGGGCCAACATCGACGAGTTCACCGAAACCACTGCCACCGCACTGGAAGTCGTCGGCGGGGCGCAGCGGGGCAAAGCGGTGATCGTGCTCAACCCGGCGGATCCGCCGATCCTGATGCGCAACACGGTCTACTGCCTCGTCGAAGGCGACTGCGACCACGCCGCCATCGAGGCGTCCATCGCGGCGATGATCGAGCGAGTCCAGGGCTACGTGCCCGGCTACCGGCTCAAGCAGCCCGTGCAATTCGAGTCGTTCGGGCCCGACAACCCGCTGCACATTCCCGAGACTGGAAAGTTCATCGGCACCCGGGTCACCACCCTGCTGCAGGTGACCGGCGCCGCGGATTACCTGCCCGCCTACGCCGGAAACCTCGACATCATGACCTCCGCGGCGCTGGCCACCGCCAAAAGCATTGCCGCACACGCGTTGGCGGGAGTGGGGGTGTCGTCATGACCGATCAGCTCTACGTCAGCGACGTCACGTTGCGGGACGGGATGCACGCGGTGCGCCACCAGTACACACTGCGACAGGCCGCGGGCATCGCCGCGGCGCTCGACGCCGCCGGGGTCGACTCGATCGAGGTCGCCCACGGCGACGGGCTCGGCGGCTCCAGCTGCGTGTACGGGTTCGGCGCACACACCGATCTGGAGTGGATCGAGGCGGTCGCCGCGGTGGTCCGCCGCGCGAAGATCGCCACGTTGATCCTGCCGGGAATCGGCACCATCCGCGACCTCGCCGCGGCGCACCGGGCCGGCGCCACCGTGGTGCGGGTCGCCACCCACTGCACCGAGGCCGACATCTCGGCGCACCACATCGCCGCCGCCCGCGAGCTGGGCATGGACACCGTCGGCTTCCTGATGATGAGCCACCTGACCACCCCGGGGGCCCTGGCCGACCAGGCCAAGTTGATGGAGGGGTTCGGCGCCGGCTGCGTCTACGTCGTCGACTCCGGCGGTGCGATGACCATGCGTGACGTCGCCGAGCGCGTCGACGCGGTGCGCCAAAAGCTTTCCGCCGAGACCGAGATCGGCATCCACGCCCACCACAACCTTTCCCTCGGCGTCGCCAACTCGATGGTCGCCGTCGAGCACGGGTGCCGGCGCGTGGACGCATCCCTGGCCGGCATGGGCGCCGGCGCGGGCAACGCCCCGCTCGAGGTGTTCATCGCGGCCGCCACCCGGATGGGCTGGCAACACGGCTGCGACCTCGACGCCCTCGAGGATGCCGCCGACGACCTCGTCCGCCCGCTGCAGGAGCGGCCGGTGCGCGTGGATCGCGAGACGCTCACTCTCGGCTACGCCGGCGTGTATTCGAGCTTCCTGCGCCACGCGGAGGCGGCGGCCGAACGGTTCGGCGTCGACGCGCGCACGCTTCTGGTCGAGGCCGGGCGTCGCGGGATGGTGGGCGGCCAGGAGGACATGCTCGTCGACATCGCACTCGACCTCACCGGCGGCCGCGAGGCGGCGCGGGCGTAGACCGCTCGCCCCCAACGGTATTCGGCGCCGCTCACGCCTCGTCCAAAACCGGGAACAGCAGTTCCTGCACCAGCAGCTGGAGCGCCGCCGCCAGCGGGATCGCCACCAGCGCTCCGACCACGCCCAGCCACGCGGCGCCGAGGAGCACGGCGACGACCGTGACGCCGGCCGGCACCCTGACAGCCCGCCCGATGATCCTGGGCGTCAACAGATAGTCCTCGCCCAGCCGGAATCCCATGTAGAAGGCGACGGTCCCGATGGCGACCGGGATCGAGACGCTGACCGCGACGGCGGCGACGACGAATCCGCCCACCGTGGAGCCGTAGGGAAAAAGGTCCAAGACGGCGACCACGACACCCAGCAGGACCGCGTAGGGGACATCGAGCAGGAACTGGCCGCGCTGACGAATGGGGCACCGCACGTGGTTGACAGCGCTGAACATCGAGAGCCGCGAAGCC
>NZ_LZKD01000122.1:0-54464 GCF_001668695.1 Mycobacterium sp. E2497 | reverse complement strand
GCTCTGATTCGGGGTGCAGGCAACCTCGCCGCGCTGAGTTGAATTGCGCGGCTCCTTCTCGCGCCGCACGCGGCGCGCATCGTCGCCGCGCTGAGTTGAATTGCGCGGCTCCTTCTCGCGCCGCACGCGGCGCGCATCGTCGCCGCGCTAGGGTTCCGCCATGACGAAACGCGCGGCCGCCGCCGCTGTCACCGTGCTGCTCGGCATGACCGGATGTGGGCCCGCGCAACCGGTATCCAGCCCGTCCGCGCTCTCTGACGCACCGCCCAACGAGGTGTCCGGTGTGGCGATCCCGGCGGGGCGCATCGATCAGGCGGTGGCAAAGCTCGACGGCCTGGTCGGTGACCTGATGAAGAGCACCGGCGTCCCGGGAATGGCGGTGGCCGTCGTCCACGGTGGAAAGGTGCTGTACGCCAAGGGTTTCGGCATCAAGGACGCGAGCAGAGGGCAGGGACAGGACAACAAGGTGGACGCCGACACGGTCTTCCAGCTGGCGTCGGTGTCCAAATCGGTCGGCTCGACGGTGGTCGCGCATGAAGTGAGCGACGGCGCCGTCGCATGGGACACCCCGGTGGCGGCCAAGTTGCCGTGGCTGACGCTGAGCGATCCGTACGTCACCAGCCACGTGACCCTCGGAGACCTGTATTCGCATCGTTCCGGGCTGCCCGACCACGCCGGTGACAAGCTTGAAGACCTGGGCTACGACCGTCGGCAGACCCTCGAACGGCTGAAGTACCTGCCGCTCGCCCCCTTTCGGATCAGCTACGCCTACACCAACTATGGCGTGACCGCCGCCGCCGAGGCGGTGGCCGCCGCGGCGGGCAAGTCGTGGGAGGACCTGTCTGACGAGGCGCTCTACCGCCCCCTGGGCATGGCGTCGACCAGTTCGCGCTTCGCCGATTTCATCGCACGGCCCAACCACGCGGTCAACCACATCAAGATCGCGGGCAGGTGGGAGGCCCGGTTTCAGCGGGACCCGGACCCGCAGTCGCCTGCCGGCGGGGTGAGCTCCTCGGTCAACGACATGGCCCGCTGGCTGATGATGTTGCTGGGCAACGGAACATACGACGGCCGGCGGATCACCTCACCGGAAGCCCTGCTGGCCGCCACCAGCCCGCAGATCGTTTCGGCGCCCGCGAAAGCGCCCAACGCGCGCTCCGGGTTCTACGGATACGGCTTCAACGCGTCGGTCGATTCTTCGGGGCGCACCCAATACAGCCACTCCGGCGCCTTCGACCTGGGCGCCGCGACGAACTTCGTGGTCATGCCCGCGGAGAACCTGGGCATCATCGCGCTGACGAACGGCGCGCCCTACGGCATCCCGGAAACGCTGACCGCCGAATTCATGGATCTCGTCGTGTACGGCCAGATCCGCGAGGATTGGGCGGCTCTGTACCAGAAGGCGATCGGCTGGCTCAACAATCCCGAGGGCTCGCTGGTCGGCAAGCAGCCGCCGGCCCGGCCCGCCCCGCCCAGGCCGCTCGTCGACTACGCCGGGGTCTATGGGAACGATTACTGGGGACCCGCCGTGGTGACCGAACACGACGGCGCGCTGCAGCTGGCGATGGGTCCGAAGAACCGGACGGTCGCCCTGACGCACTGGGACGGCGACACCTTCACCTTTGCCCTGACCGACGAAAACGCGCCGCCGGGAACGGTTTCCAAGGCAACATTCGCGGGGCCGACACTGAACCTTGAGTACTACGACTCCGACAAGCTGGGAACGTTCACCCGATGATCGCGGGCCTGACCGATGCCGAGGTCGCGCAGCGGGTCACTGAAGGCAAGAGCAACGCCGTCCGGGAGCGTGCCACCCGCAGCATCCCGGACATCGTGCGGGCCAACGTCTTCACCCGGATCAACGCGATCCTGGGGGTGTTGCTGCTGATCGTGGTGGCGACCGGCTCGCTGATCAACGGCATGTTCGGCCTGCTGATCGTAGCCAACAGCGTCGTCGGCATGGTCCAGGAGATCCGGGCCAAAAAGACGCTGGACACCCTCGCCATCGTCGGACAGGCAAAGCCTCTGGTGCGCAGGCAATCCGGGACCCGCACCTTGCTGCCCGCCGAGGTGGTGCTCGACGACATCATCGAACTCGGACCGGGCGACCAGGTGGTCGTCGACGGTCAGGTCCTCGAAGAGGCCAACCTGGAGGTCGACGAGTCGTTGCTGACCGGCGAGGCCGACCCCATCACCAAGGCCGTCGGCGACGCGGTGATGTCGGGCAGCTTCGTCGTCGCCGGCACGGGCGCCTACCGTGCCACGAAGGTGGGACCGGAGGCCTATGCCGCCAGGCTCGCCGAGGAGGCCAGCAAGTTCACGCTGGTCAAATCCGAACTGCGCAACGGCATCAACCGGATCCTGCAGTTCATCACCTACCTGCTGGTGCCGGCCGGACTGCTGACGATCTACACCCAGTTGTTCACCACCCACGTGGGCTGGCGGCAGTCCGTGCTGCGGGCGGTGGGTGCGCTGGTGCCGATGGTGCCCGAGGGCCTGGTGCTGTTGACGTCGGTCGCCTTCGCCGTCGGGGTTATCCGGCTCGGCCAGCGCCGGTGCCTGGTGCAGGAGCTGCCCGCCATCGAGGGACTCGCGCGGGTCGACGTGGTCTGCGCGGACAAGACGGGCACGCTCACCGAGAACGGCATGCGCGTCGCGGGCGTCGAGGAACTCGAAGCGGCACGGCGGCACAGCGTCGACGACGCGCTGGCGGCACTGGCCGCCGCCGACCCGCGCCCCAACGCCAGCATGCAGGCGATCGCCGAGACCTATCGCCGGCCGCCGGATTGGATCGCCACGGCGACCGCGCCGTTCAAGTCGTCCACCAAGTGGAGCGGGGTGTCCTACTCCGGCCACGGCAACTGGGTGATCGGGGCGCCGGATATGCTGCTCGACCCGGCGTCGGCCGCGGCCGAACGCGCCGAGCGGATCGGCGCGCAAGGTCTGCGGGTGCTGCTCGTGGGCACCGGCGACGTGGCCGTCAACCACCCGGACGCCCCGGGCCGCGTCACCCCCGTCGCGCTGGTGGTCCTCGAGCAAAGGGTGCGTCCTGACGCCGCGGAAACGCTGGATTACTTTGCCGAACAAGGGGTTTCCGTCAAGGTGATCTCCGGCGACAACGCGGTGTCCGTCGCGGCCGTCGCCGACCAGCTCGGGCTGCGCGGTGAAACCATGGACGCGCGCCGGCTACCGTCCGGGCCCGCGCAACTGGCCGACGCGCTGGACACGCACACCACCTTCGGGCGCGTGCGGCCCGACCAGAAGCGGGCGATGGTGCACGCCCTGCAATCGCACGGGCACACCGTCGCGATGACCGGCGACGGCGTCAACGACGTGCTGGCCCTCAAGGATGCCGACATCGGCGTCGCGATGGGAGCCGGCAGCCCGGCATCGCGCGCCGTCGCGCAGATCGTGTTGCTGGACAACCGGTTTGCCACCCTGCCGTATGTCGTCGGCGAGGGCCGGCGGGTGATCGGCAATATCGAGCGGGTGGCCAACCTGTTCTTGACCAAGACCGTCTACTCGGTCCTGCTGGCGCTGCTGGTGGGCATCGAATGCCTGTTCGCCGGGCCGCTCAAGGCCGACCCCCTGCTGTACCCGTTCCAGCCCATCCACGTCACCATCGCCGCGTGGTTCACCATCGGAATCCCGGCGTTCATCCTGTCGCTGGCCCCCAACAACGAACGCGCCAATCCCGGGTTCGTGCGGCGGGTGCTCACTTCGGCGTTGCCGTCCGGGCTGATCGTCGGCGCCGCGACGTTCGCCTCCTACCTGGTGGCCTATCACGGCCGGCACGCGACGTTTCAGGAACAGGAGCAGGCGTCGACCGCGGCCCTGATCACGCTGCTGATGACGGCGCTGTGGGTGCTCGCGGTGGTGGCGCGGCCCTACCAGTGGTGGCGGGTCGCGCTGGTCATCGGCTCCGGCCTGGCCTACGTGGTGATCTTCAGCCTCCCGCTGGCCCGCAAGGCGTTCCTGCTCGATCCCTCCAATGTCGTGGTGACGTCGACAGCCGCGGGGATCGGCGTGCTGGGCGCCGCCGCCGTCGAGGCGATGTGGTGGATGCGGGCCCGGATCCTGGGCGTGCACCCGCGGTTGTGGCGCTGACCGCCCGATCGCCCGCGTGTGCGGTTCCACCGGGCAAGTAGGATTTCGGCGGGGAAAGGACGGGCACATGGGATTCCTGGACAAGGCCAAAGAGCTGTTGTCGCAGAACGCCGACAAGGTCGAGACGGCGATCGACAAGGCCGGCGAATTCGTCGACGACAAGACGCAGGGCAAGTACTCCGACACCATCCACAAAGTGCAAGAAGAGGCCAAGAAGGCGGCCGAACAAGCGGCAAAAGGCGACAACCAGAACTGAGCTCATGGCGAAACTCTCCGGATCCATCGACGTCCCGCTGCCACCCGAGGTGGCCTGGAAGCATGCCTCGGATCTGTCCCGGTATAAGGACTGGCTCACCATTCACCGGGTGTGGCGCAGCACACTGCCCGACGACATCGACAAGGGCACGGTCGTGGAGTCGATCGTCGAAGTCAAGGGCATGTACAACCGGATCAGGTGGACGGTCGTTCGGTACAAGCCACCGGAGGGCATGACGCTCAACGGCGACGGCGTCGGTGGCGTCAAGGTCAAACTCATGGCCAAAGTTCAGCCCGCCGAGGAGGGCTCCGTCGTCAGCTTCGACGTCCACCTCGGTGGCCCGGCACTGTTCGGGCCGATCGGCATGATCGTCGCCGCCGCGCTGCGGGGCGACATCGACACGTCGCTGCAGAACTTCGTCACGGTGTTCACTCGGCCCGACCCCGGCATGAACGGTTCCGGCGGCGGCCACCGCTGACCGAGCAGCGCCACGCTAGCGTGACGCCCACGGGGCCGGTCCCCGGTCGGCTAATCTCGCTGACATGACTCGCCGGCTGCGCCCTGGTTGGCTGGTGGCGCTTTTCGCGCTGGTGATCTCGGCCAGCGCGTGGCTGCCCTGGCTGACTACGGCGGTCAACGGCGGGGGCTGGGCCAGCGGCATCGGGGGCGCTCACGGCAACTTGGAACTTCCGCGGGGGTTCGGCGCCGGCCAGCTCATCGTGCTGTTGTCCTCGGCGCTGCTGGTGACCGGGGCGATGGTGGGTCGCGGCCTGGCGGTGCGGCTCGCTTCGGTTGCGGCGCTGGTGATTTCCTTGCTCATCGTCGCCCTGACGGCGTGGTACTACAAGCTCAACGTCAATCCGCCGGTGTCGGCCCAATACGGCCTCTACGTCGCCGCGATCGCGGCGGTCTGTGCGGTGGTGTGTTCGATCGCCGCCGTCGTCGCGGCGCTGGCTTCCGGTCGGTCCGGTCGCTGAGGTCTCTACGGCGACGGGAACTCGTGTGTCCCCGACGCGGAGCTGTCGGCGGGCTCGTTGACGCCGAACACGAACGGGGCGAACACGATTTCGCGGCCGTCGGGGTCGCGGTAGGTGATCGCGCCCGTCGCCTCCCAGTACGGATGCTGTTCGACCGGTTCGATGCCCGCCGCTTGCAGGCGGACGATCGCCGCCTGCTGCGCCTGCCGGTCGGGGAAGTACAGGCACAGCTGTTCGTGGGGGTCCACCGCGACGGGCTCGACAGATTCCACGATCTCCAGGGTCAGGTTCCAGCTGGGCAGGCCGAAGATCGCGCCGTTGCTGCCGTAGCTGTCGCCGAACGTCTCGTAGAGCGGCAACCCCACCAGCTCGCGGTAAAACCGCACCGCCTCTTGGAAGTTCGACGACCGGCGCGCGAAGCGAATGCCGCCGATCGACGCCAGCTGCATCGGCCAGTGCGTGGTCCGGCGGGGCTTGTGGACGTCCATCACAGCCCGACCGCGGTCGCCGCCGACTCCGCGGTGTCCCAGCGCCGGAGCTGCTCGCCGGGCGCCCACGTCGCATGGGTGCCGCTGGAAATGCGCTCCGGCAGTTGAATTCTGCATACCGGGCCGTCGGCCACGCGCGCGGCGTCGAGAACCACGCAATACGAGGCGTCGGTATTCATGTCGGTGGTCAAGGTGATCAGGTAGCCGTCGTCCTCGCCGGTGGCACCGCGCCGCGGCGCCATCGCCGTCTCGCTGCCGTAGACGCCGTCGCCGAAGGAGAATTCCTGTTGGCTACCGGTGCGCAGATCGTGTTTGACCAGCCCGTCGAAAAGGAACCAGCCCGGTTTGCCCGTGGCGGCATAGGCGTAGCGGTAGTCGCTTGCGGCGTAGTCGGGGTTGATGGTCCCGAACTCGGTGACCGACTCCGACAGCCGCTCCTCGCGCACGGCGCCGGTGGCCAGGTTGAAACGCCACCGGTGCAGCCGGGATTGCAGCCGATCCAGCGCCAGGAACCGGAACAGCTTGTCCCACTTGGTGCCACCGTTGTCAATCGGCGAAGGGTCGCCCTCGAAGAAGCCGTCGAGCACGATCTCGTCACCGTCCTCGTAGGCGTTGACGAAGTGCAACACGAACGTGGGGTCCGCCTCGAACCATCGGATGTCCCCGGTTCCGCCGCGGCGGGGCAGGACCGCGAAACGCGACGGCAGGTCGGGATGAAAGCCCGGCAGGTGCACGTCCTGCTCGAGCAGGACGGGGTCCCAGAACAACGGAAAGTCGTTGAGAATCACGTAGTTTTCGGTGAATGCCATGTCGTGCGGCAGCCGCGGCCCGGGCAGGGGGATGTCGACGTAGTGGACGAGCTCGCCGTTCTCGTCGACCACGCCGTAGCGCATGTACGGGTCGCGCTTGCTGTAATTGAAGAACAGCAGTTCACCGGTTCTGCTGTCCACCTTCGGGTGCGCGGACACACCCCACTCGGTGGGGAAGCGCCCGTTCCAGGTCTCCTTGCCCAGGGTTTCACCCGACCACGGATTGACGCGGTAGAGGTCGCCGCACTGGTAGAAGCTGGTCAGCGCGACGCCCCGGTGCACGATGACGTCGGTGCTCGACGCGTCCTTCATCAGGGTGCGAGCGCCCCAGCCGTCCTTGCGCTTGGCCAACTGCACGGGCTCGGCCAGCCCCGGCCAGAGTGGCTCACCGGCCTCGTTCTCCGCCAGGAAGCCGTCGGTGCGCACAAAGCGGTTGCGATAGAAGGCTTTTCCATCGCGGAATCCGACGATGTGCAGCATGCCGTCGCCGTCGAAGGGGTGATACGTCTTCAGGGCGGGGTGCAGCGGATTTTCGGTGTTCCGCAGGTAGATGCCATCCAGGTCGTGCGGGATCTGCCCTTCCACGGCGGTGAGGTCGTCGGCGTTCCACTCGGTGGTCTGGGGACGCCACGGCCCGGTGCGGTAGGGGTGGTCGTCGTCTTCGGGCAGTGTGGACAAGAACTTGCCGACGAGCTCAACGTCCATGTCGCGCGCCTTCCGCCGTGGCGACAACGAAACTCACGGTGGTGGCGGTGCTGCCGCCGAAATTGAGGGTGCCGAACGTCCTCGCCCCGTCGACCTGATACTCGCCGGCCGCGCCACTGACCTGTTTGGCCGCGTCGAGCAGCATGCGCACGCCGGAGGCCCCGACCGGGTGGCCGCCGCCGATGAGGCCGCCGCTGGGATTGATGGGGAGCCGGCCGCCGAGCTCGATCTCGCCGTTTTCGATGGCCTTCCAGGACTCACCGGGGCCGGTCAACCCGATGTGGTCGATGGCCAGGTACTCGCTGGGCGTGAAACAGTCGTGCACCTCGTAGCCGTCGACGTGGTCGAGCGTCAGCCGGGCGCGCCGCAACGCATCGTGCACCGCGGCCCGCACGTGCGGAAGGATGTAGGGGTTCCCCGCGGCTCGGTCCAGCTTCTGCCGCAGGCCCAGTCCCACCGTCCGGTGCCCCCAACCCTCGATGCGGCCGATCGGGCGCGCATCCGGGTGATCGCGCAGATAGGCATCCCCGACCAACACCAATCCTGCGGCACCGTCGGTCATTTGGCTGCAGTCAAAGCGCCGCAACCGGCCCTCGGTGACGGGGTTGGTGGTGTCGTCGTCCGTGATGGGGTCCGGGACCGTCCATGCCCGGGTCTGGGCGTTGGGGTTACGCCGGGCGTTCGCGAAGTTCAGCTGCGCAATGGCGCGCAGATGTGCGTCGTCCAAGCCGTAGCGTCGGTCGTATTCGTCGGCGACCGCGGCGAACATCGACGGCCACACGTACCGCGCGTCGGCCCCCTCGTGACCCGTCCACGCTGCCGCTCCCAGGTGTTGCGCCGCGGTGTCACCGGGCACGGTCTTCTCGAGCTCGATGCCCACCACCAGCGCGGTGTCATAGGCACCGGACCGCAGATCGGCCATCGCGGACAGGGCGGCGACGCTGCCCGACGCGCACGCGGCCTCGTGCCGGGAGGCCGGGGTGTCCCAGAGATCGGGGCAGACCGTCGCGGGCATCGCCCCGAGGTGACCCTGGCGGGCGAACATCTCACCGAAGGCGTTCGCCACGTGGACCACTTCGATGTCGGCGGCGTTGATCTTGGCCGAGGCCAGCGTGGCCTCGACGATCTCGGCGGTCAGGGCGGCGAAGTCGCGGCCCTCTCTGGTGAGGTTGCGGGCGAAATCGGTTTGGCAGCCGCCCAGGATCCAGACGCCGGCTGAGCCATCCATACGCCGCAGGCTACTCCTGGACGGCCTCGTCGTTGGGTCGTATCCGCGAGCGGGTCATGGTTAAGGAGGGCCCGCAAAATGAGGGCGGCCCCGTCGGCTCTCGGGCTGAACCGACGGGACCTAGGCGAACGCGAAGGCCGGCCGACGCGTGCGCCTCTCATGGAACATTGCCCCGTACCGCGGCGGACAAACATGCGGGTTACGCGTGACGGCGTCGCACACGGGTTCAGATGGCGCCCTCGACGAGCTCGCTGCCGTCCGATCGGAGCGCCGCATCGGTCCGTTGTCTGCGGGCGTCGGCGGAGTCGAGGGCGGCCAAGTCGATGCCCTTGGTCTCGGCGGCGGCGAGGACGGCCAGGGCGCTCACCGCGGCGGTTGCGGCCAGGTACCACGCGATGGGCACCGCGGACCGGTAGGTCTCGAGCAGGCGAACCGCGATGATCGGCGCCAGCGAACCGGCCAAGATCGAGGTGACCTGGTAACCGAGGGACACCCCCGAATACCGCATGCGGGTGGGGAACATCTCGGCCATGGCCGCCGGCTGGACCGCGTACATCAGGCCGTGAAAGACCAGACCGATGACGATCGCCGACATGATGACGGCGTTGCGTCCGCTGTTCATCATCGGGAACGCGAAGAAGCCCCAGGTGCACGCGCAGAGCGCGCCGATGAAATAGATTGGCCGCCTGCCCAATCGATCGCTGAGGCTGCCGGCCAGCGGGATGACGGCGAAGTGGACGGCGTGCGCGGCCAGCAGCCACCACAGGATCGTCTTGGTGTCGGCGTGCACGTGGACCTTCAGATAGGTGATGGAGAAGGTGACGACGAGGTAGTACATGGTGTTCTCGCCGAGGCGCATGCCCATGGCGGTGAAAACGCCACGCGGATAGCGCTTTAGCACCTCGACGACACCGAGCCGGCTGGCGTTGATGCGGTCGTCCTGACGCTGCGCTTCGTAGAAGATCGGCGCGTCGGTCACCTTGGTGCGGATGTAGTAACCGATCAGGACCACGACCGCGGACAGCCAGAACCCCACGCGCCAGCCCCAGCCCAGGAACGCCGCATCCGAGAGCGTCGAGGTGAGCACCAGCAGCACCACGGTGGCGAGCATGTTCCCGCCGGGGACGCCGGCCTGCGGCCAGCTGGCCCAGAACCCGCGGTGGGACTTCGGGCTGTGCTCGGCGACCAGCAGGATCGCCCCGCCCCACTCGCCGCCGACGGCGAAGCCCTGCAGGAAGCGCAGCACCACCAGCAACGCCGGGGCCCAGTAGCCGATCTGGGCGAAGGTGGGCAGGCAGCCCATCGCGAACGTGGAGACGCCGACCAGCAGCAGGCTGAGCTGCAGCAGTTTTTTTCGGCCGTACCGGTCGCCGAACTGGCCGAAGACGATGCCGCCGAGGGGGCGGGCGGCGAAGCCCACCGCATAGGTCACGAAGGCGGCCAGGATCGCGTCGAGCTCGTTGCCGCCCCGGGGGAAGAACACTTTGCTGAAGACCAGGGTGGCGGCGGTGCCGTAGAGAAAGAATTCGTACCATTCCACCACCGTGCCCGCCATGGACGCGGCGACCACGCGGCGAAGATAAGCTGGGCTTTGGATCAGCTTGCCGCGCAGATCATTACGCACAGTCATCGGTCGCCCTCCTTGGCGGGCCGCGCACCCGGGCAGCCGGGCCGTGTTTGCCGGGGTTGGCCGCAGCGCTAGCCGACGGCGATGACGGGTGTGCTGGCGGATGGGAGCGTACCTGGCCCCAGGGGCCCATCGCACGGTGTTCGGCGAGATGCTCCGTGGCGGTCAGGCACGCGCCTGCGCGGTCACTGCGATCGGGCGGGTGCTGACGGGGGACCGGCCGCGTTGCGACACGGTCACGGATGCGTACCTTTCGTCGCATCACTAGTCACAACTGCCGCGCTGATCACTATCGTCACATGAGCCAACTGCGGACGTCAATGCGGTGTCCCGCCGCTCGAAAGGTGTTACATGTCGGCGATTCTTCGAAGTGTGTCGCTATCGATGGCGTCGGCGGCCGCTGTCGGACTCGTCTACGTGGTCGGTCCCGCACCGTCGGCCAATGCCACCCCATGCGGCGCGCCGGAAGCGAACGTCGACCCACCCGCCGCGCCGCCGGCGATGCCCGCACCCCAGCCGGTCGTCCAGCCACCCACCGGGCGCAGACCCAGCCACGCCAACGACCAGGCGCCGCTGCCCAAACTGGGCCCGCTGATCTCGTCGTTCCTCAAGCCGGCGATCCCTCGGCAGGTCGCCCCGATGAGGCCGCAGGCGGAGGTGTTACCGCCCGGTCCCAATCCGCCGGCCCCCGGCCGCGCACAGCCGCCGAACGCCGGTCAGTTGCAGCCGAACGCGGCCCCGGTCCCGCCGCCGCAACCCGCGCCGGCGCCGCCCCCCTCGATCGCGGGGGCGCCGACGTCGCTGGTCGACTGGGTGACCGGGCCCGACGGCCCGAACAAGACTCTGCAGCGGTTCAGCATCTCCGGTACCGACCTCGGAATCGCCTGGGACAACGGGGATCCGGCGAACCGCCAGGTGCTGATGGCCTTCGGTGACACCTTCGGCTACTGCAAGGTCAAGGGCCAGCAGTGGCGCTACAACACACTCTTCCGCAGCTCGGACCATGATCTGTCGCACGGCATCCACATCGCCGAAGGCGTCCCCAACGACCGGTACTCGGGTTCACCGGTGTGGGCGCCGAGCCTGTCCAAGCAGGTCGTCAACACCATCCACAAGGCTGCCCACGAGACCGGGATCATTCCCACCGCCGGCATCGCGATCGGCCGGACGCAGTACATGAGCTACATGTCCATCCGGCAGTGGGGCCGCGACGGCGAATGGTCGACGAACTACTCGGCGATCGCGCGGTCCAACGACAACGGCCAGAACTGGGGGATCTTTCCCACCTCGATCCGCACCGCCTCAGCGGACGCCATCCCGGGAGCCGGGTTCACTCCCGGCAACGAGAACTTCCAGATGGGTGCGTTCATGAAGGGCAACGACGGTTACCTCTACCAGTTCGGGACCCCATCGGGACGCGGTGGCGCGGCCTTCCTGTCGCGCGTGCCCCCGGGTCAGCTGCCCGACCTCACCAAGTACCAGTACTGGAACGGCGACGAGGGCGGCCGCTGGGTCCCGAACAATCCGGGTGCGGCCACACCGATCTTCCCGGGGCCGGTGGGCGAGATGTCGGCCCAGTACAACAACTACCTCAAGCAGTATCTGGTGCTTTACACCAACGGCGGCAGCAACGACGTGGTGGCACGCACCGCCCCGACCCCGCAGGGGCCGTGGAGCCCGGAGCAACCGCTGGTGTCGTCGTTCTCCATGCCCGGTGGCATCTACGCGCCGATGATCCACCCGTGGTCGTCGGGGCGCGACCTGTATTTCAACCTGTCGCTGTGGTCGGCGTACGACGTAATGCTGATGCACACCGTCTTGCCCTAATCGTGATCGTGTCGCACCCCCAATAGTCGGTATACGTGTCGCACCCTGAATAGAGCGGGGGCCTAGCGAGAGAGGAGATCGCCGATGATCACCTTCGACAACCCGGCCACATCGACCGCCAGCAAGCCGAGGCGGCCAGACATCGAGGTGCGTATCGAGGGCGTGCACCGCAGGGGCGGCGCCGTCCGGCTGGGCATCGTGCTCGACGGTCGGATGGCAACCTAACCCCACGGGTCGGCCGCCGGCCGCATTGGCCGGGGCAAGATGTAACGCGTGAGTTGGGCCAAGCGCGAGGCGAAGGCACTCGCGGACACGACGCTGACGGGCGATGCGCTGCTCGCCGAGCTCGAAGACTATGTCCGCGTGCACCATCCGCAGCTGACGGACGTTCGGCTCGAGCGCGCAACCGCGACCGAGGAATACGACAACAACGTGCAGCCGCCTCGGCGGTGGTATGTCGTCACCTACCTGGCCGACGATGGCGAGGGTTATGGAGTCGCCAAGGAGTCCTAGGTCGGCGCGGGATCGGCTTCGACACCGATGCACAGGTTTCCGACGCCGGGTAGCGAGGCCAGCGGCGGGCTTGGCGCAACCCCTTGATCTCGACGGCGATTAGCCGCGGCGCACAGTGACCGTCCTCGGAAGCGTGGATCCGCTGCCGTTCCGCGTGGCCTCTGTATTGCAGCTGCGGCGACTCGACGCCGGGCGGCGCGGTCGCGTGGAATCGGCGACCCGGCCGGGGTTCGGCCAAGAACTCACACACCAAGTTAACTTGGTTACTTACGTTGCTGATACTCTTGCTTGCCTGGGTTGCCTTTGGCAAATACCGCACGGCCGATGCCTAAGTTGCCCGGCCGACTTGGTCACTGATGCCTTGGAGGGAAGTCGACGCATGCAATGGGGATTGCCATGGCCCGGCGAGGCGACCGCGGCGAAAGCGGAGGCCGCTGGAGCAGTCGCTTTCTGCGCCGGCGAGTTCGCCGACCTGAGCGCCTACGTAACCGCCGCAGAAATGACGCGCTCGACGTCGACCGCGATGGTCGGGCCCGGCATCGCCTACGCATTCGCCCGGTCGCCATTCATCCACGCCGCGTCCATCCGCCATTTGGCAAAGCGGGCGGGAGACCGTGTTTTTCTGGGGCTGGGCGCGGGGACCGCCCGGATGAATCGAGATTGGTTTGGTGTCACCGCGGACCATCCGGCACCCCGCATGGCCGAACTGATCGAGGTCATCGGAAAATTCCTGAGGGCTGAGAACGGCGAGTCGATCGAGTACCACGGCGACTTCTACACGATTAATGCCGATATTCGCGCGCCGGTGCTTGGCCCTCTCGACGTGCCGATCGTCATCGGCGCATTCAACAGGGTGATGATTCGCACCGCGGGACGGGTCGCTGACGGCGTCTTGGGCCACGGGCTGTTTACCGACCGCTGGTGGGAAGAGACGGTCGATCCCGAACTGGCTAAGGGCGCCAACACCGCAGGACGCACGGTAGACACCCTCAAAAAATGGGGCTGGCTCATCACCGCGGTCGATGACACTGACCCGCAGCGGGCGATCAATGACGCCCGTCTGCAAATAGCTTTCTATTTGACCGTGCGGACCTACGACTCACTTGTGGAGATGCACGGCTGGGAAGATCAGGTGAGCGCAATCCGGGCCGCCTTCCGCAGCGGTCAGCCGCATGCGATGGCAAACCACGTCACCGACGACATGCTCTGGGCGGTGGCGGTGTGCGGCGACACCGCCCAGGCGCGCAACATGTTGTCGAGTCGGAAACGGCTGCCGGACACAAGTTTCCTGGCCGCACCGAGTTTCCTGGTCGGGAACCACAGACGGTCCAGGTACGACGACGCGGCCATACGGCTGATGTGCAATTGAGATTGAACTCAGAATCGGCGCTGGAAACGCCAACTACATGGTTTACTGAGTCAAACAACTGACGCAGCGAGGAGTGCACTTGTCCCGGCCAGAGTCCCTTGCACCGATGATCTCAGCGGGGGCCGCACCTGGCGCCGTGCGCTCGCCCAAGACGGCCGAACTGGTAGCACGCACCCTGCGGCGGATGGTCGTGGACGGACAGCTCAAAGACGGCGACTTCCTGCCGCGCGAAGCGGACTTGATCGCACATTTTCAGATCAGCAGGCCGACTTTGCGGGAGGCAGTGCGAGTTTTGGAGTCCGAGCGACTCGTCGAGGTGCGCCGTGGTTCTCGCACCGGTGCCCGAGTGCGGGTACCAGGACCGGAGATCGTCGCCAGACCGGCGGGGCTGCTGTTGGCGTTATCGGGCGCGACACTCGCGGACGTCATGACGGCGCGCACCGCCATCGAGCCACCGGCCGCCAAGTTGCTCGCCGACGACGGCACCACGAAGGCCCATCAAGAACTCCGACGACTGATAGACGACGTGCCCCGCGCGTGGGAGACGGGAACCTTGGCCCAGGCCTCGGCGCAGCTGCATCGGCGCATGGTCGAGCTTTCGGGGAACGCGACCCTGGGAATCATTGCCGGCATGCTTCACGAGATCGGTGAACGCCACACGGCCACAGCGATATCGGGTGCAAGCCCCACCAACACCGTGCCGGCGGCGGAGTACGGAAAGCTGCTCAAGTCCTACACGCGTCTCGCAGACCTGGTGGAAGCGCGCAAGGGCGATGCAGCAGAGGCGCATTGGCGCCGGCACATGCAGGCGGCGGGTGCCGCGATGTTGAAGGGCTACGAGAAGACCAAGGTCCGCGACATCATCGACTGAGCGCGCCGATTATGAGCTGAGTCTCCCCATCGCCCCCAACCGAGTGATACATTCGCTTAGCACCGGCTCAATTTTGCGACGTAGATCGACAATGATCTCAGGAGGTTGGGTGTGGCATCAGGTCCGCTCGATGGGGTCCGCGTGCTGGAGGTTGCCCAGTTCACCTTCGTTCCGTCCGCGGGTGCCGTGCTGGCCGACTGGGGCGCGGATGTAATCAAGGTCGAGCATCCGGTCACCGGGGACGCTCAACGCGGACTGGTGCGAGTGCTCGGCGCCGCGGCGACGGTTCCCGGATCGTCGTTCGCGCCGATCATGGAAGCACCCAATCGCGGCAAGCGTAGCGTTGGCTTGGCACTTGACAATCCCGACGCACGCCAGTTGCTCGAGGAGCTGATCCGGCGTAGCGACGTGTTCCTCACCAACTACTTGCCTTCTGTACGAAACAAATTGGGCATCGATATCGCCGACGTTCGCGACGTCAACCCCGACATCATCTACGTCACGGGCAGCGGTTTCGGCGCGGAAGGCCCCGACCGGGATACCGGCGGTTATGACGCGACGGCTTTTTGGGCGCGCGGTGGTAGTGCCGATGGCGTCATGGCTTCCGATGCTGAGCGAGCACCGTTCATGCCCGCCGGTGCCTACGGGGACAACGTCGGCGGCATGTCGATCGCCGGAGGAGTGGCCGCGGCCCTATACCGCCGACAGGTCACGGGTAGCCCATCGGTGCTCGACGTGTCGTTGCTCGCCGTTGGCGCTTGGGCCACCCAATTCAGCGTCAACATGGCGATGCTGTCCGGCGGTCCACTGCCGAAACCCGAACGCAGGACCCAGGCGCCGGGTAATCCGCTCACGGGTTGTTACCGGACGTCCGACGGCAGGTTCATCCAGCTGTCGATGCTTCAGCCGACGAAGTACTGGCCCGAGTTTTGCGGTCTCATGGGCCTCGACGAATACGCGCACGATCCGCGCTTCGCCACGCTGGAATCCATGCTGGACAACCATGAAGCGGCATACGAGCTCGTGCGCGGTGCGATCGCCGGTGAGACTTACGCCGAGTGCCGCCAACGTCTCAGCCGCGGTACGGGGCAGTGGGCACCGGTGCAGGATGCGTGGGAGCTGGCCAATGACGAGTCGCTGCTAGCGAACGGACTCATCGTCGAAATCGTTGATGCAGAGGGTAATCCACAGAAGCTGGTCGCCAGCCCGGTGAAGTTCGGCGACATCCCGACGGCGCTGACGCGGGCCCCTCAGTTCGCCGAACACACCGATGACGTGGTTCGTGAACTGGGCATCGACGACGACCGCCTGATGGAGCTGAAGGTCGCCGGAGCCATCACATGATGCCGGGGGAGGCCGTGCCGGCTGACGATGGCACCGTCCGTGATCGTTTGATTCGAGCGGCCGACGCCGAGATCGCAGAACGCGGAATCAATGCCGTGCAAATGGATGTCGTCGCCACGCGGGCGGGCGTGTCCAGGGCCACGGCGTTTCGCCAACTCGGCAGCGTCGCGGAGTTGTTGGTGCAGGTTGCATTGCTGCGGGCCCGTCGGCACGTAGCGGCCGTGGAAGCGTTGATGGCCAAAAAGGTCGGCGTGCTGGCCAAGATCGAGGCCGCCCTGGTGTACACCACCCGTGAGCTCCCAACGGATCCGTCGATCTCGGCGCTCATGGCCCAGGGGTCCGCTTCGGTCCACCACCCACACGTGCACCAGGTGGCCGTCGATGCAATGGCCCCGACCCTACGCGAGGGGCAGCGCAGTGGTGAGATACGCACCGACCTGGACATCGACGAGCTCATCGATTTCCTGGTCGAGCAGACCTATCTCGCCGCTCAAGAGCTCGACCGCTCGGATGCGGCTGTCCGCAAGCGGTTTCGTGCCTTCATCGTTCCTGCGATCGCGGCGACCAGCGGCGAGCGACTCGGGTTGACCCGGGAGGCCCAGGAGTCCGTGGCAGTGGCGATCGAGGCGCTCACTGATCTCGCCGCACATTTGACGCAGGACGTTCAATCGACCATCGACACGCCGCCAGGCATCCATAAAGGTCACGAGAGGAAGCCATGACCGACAACGACACAGCCACTTCGTGCCCAGTCAGGAACGTGGCGTTGATGGCAGGACGATCGGCGCCGGCGCTGTCCAACTTCCGGCTTCTCGACTCGATTCAGGACGAGGTCAGACCCGTACTGCGCAGCACCGAAGCCGACGGCTACTGGATGTTCACCGACTACGCGACAATCCTGGACGGTCTGCAGCACCCCGAACTGTGGTCAAGCAGCGTCATCGTGCCCACCGAGCCGGAACCGCCCTACAAGTGGATCCCGGTCATGATTGATCCCCCCGACCATGCGAAGTGGCGCAAGGTGCTGGCCGACTACTTCTCGCCTGGCCGCGTCAAGGCCATGAAGGACGCCCAGCACCGGCTGGTCGGCGAGCTGATCGACAAGTTGAAGCCAGCGGGCGGTTGCGAATTCGTCACCGAGCTCGCCCGCGTCTTTCCGTCCATCGTGTTTCTCGACCTCATGGGCATGCCGATCGACCATCTCGATGACTTCCTCGGGTGGGAGGACATGATCCTGCATCAAGAGGGGGTGGGCGAGGAGGTCAACGCGCGTCGACTCGAGGGAATGACGCACGTCATGGCCTTCTTCCAAGGGCTCATCGAACAACGACGCGCCGAGCGTCGCCCCGATGCCCATGACATTGTCAGCACTGCGATCGACTGGGAGATCGACGGGGAGCCGATCAACGACCTGGAATTGTTGAACTGCCTATTGCTGCTGTTCATGGCCGGGCTTGACACTGTGGCCAGCCAAACGTCCTACGCGATGCTGCATTTAGCCACCCATCTCGATGACCGGGATCGGATTGTCCACGAGCCCAACATCATTCCGCACGCGGTCGAAGAGTTGCTGCGCGCCTACCCGATAGTGCAGACAGCACGGAAAGCGACTCAGGACATGGATTTCCATGGCTGTCCGGTGAAAGCGGGTGACATGGCTGCCTTTCCGCTGGCGCTGGCGAATCGTGATGACCGCATGTTCCCCGGTGCACGTCGCGTCGACCTGGACCGGGGGATCAGCCGACACATCGCTTTCGGTGGTGGCCCGCACCGATGCCTCGGGTCTCACCTGGCTCGACAGGAGATGGTCGTTCTGCTTGAGGAATGGCACCGCCGGATCCCCGAATACACACTCGCGGCCGAACCTGTCGAGCATGGCGGCCAGGTGTTCGGGCTGGACTCACTTCAACTGCGCTGGGACGTTTGAGTCACCACGAGATGATCTGCGCAATCGGATACTTCGTCCCGCCGGCGACTGAGAATCCAACCGGGGTGTGGTTCTTCAACTGGGTAATCCCGATCGCGGGGGCCGCGTTCATTGTGCTAGCAGTGGTCGATGTCGTTCGACGGCGTCGCCTCACCTGGGGGTTCCTTTTCCTGTTCAACAGCATGGCCGTGTACTGGATGGAAACGGTCGGGGACTGGGGCCAGATGTTGTTTTACAGCCCGGCATTCGCTCAGCACCACCTGTTGGATTGGCTTCCGCTGAAAACCCCCCGTGACCCGATGTTCATGCCGTTCGCCTATGCGGTCTATTGGGGTGTGCACGCGCTGCTTGTGCTTTGGCTGAGCCAGTGGCTGTCGTCTCGGCTGGGCTGGAGCATGCTGAAATCCATTCTTGTGCTCGCTATTCCGATCAACTATGTCTGGGACTTCATCGTCGAGGGTCTGGCCACGGCCATGGGTTGGTGGACCTACGATCCCGGGATAGGCCCCGTGCTGGTATGGAACAGCGGCGGACGCATCACACTGCTCTGGACCATCGGGCTGATGTGCACATGGCCGAACCTGATCGCCTATTGGACCGGTAAACCACCCATCCGCGGCTTGAACCATTTGGAACGGTTTTGCGGCCTGGATCGTTACACGGCGGCCAAAACCCCGTCGCGCCGATCCGTTCCGGTAGCGGTGTCCGGCGCCTCAGGGCTGGCGGCCGAACCGCGAAGGATGACAAAGGCGGAGGAATTCGACGACTGTCTCAACTATGAGGTCACCACTGCGAGGTGGCGATTCGAGTTGATGCGTTTGGGCGCTTGGTTCGTCGGCTTTCAGGTGACGTTCTTCCTATTTCTCGTCGGACCCCTATTGGCTCTGCGCGCCCTCCTCGGTGCGCAAAGCCCATATGTCCCCTAGTCGAAGGAGGTGCAGGTTGGTTGGGTCCAAGCGCCGCAACATGAAAGACATGCCCGCCGAGTTCTTTTTGCCTCCTGCCACCAAGGCTGGGTTATGGCGGGAAACCATCGCGTTAGTAGCGGGCTGCTACCTGTTCATTCTCACTATCGCGAGCGTCGCCGTGCTGACTCAGGGCACGGTGATCCGACTTTGATGTGACTCATGGCTCGGCTCGACCCTGAAGCAACCGCGAAGACATTCAGCACTTCCGGATGGCTTCGGGGGCGCTGCGCGGGCCGGCGTCCGTAAGGTCACGCGTTTTTGACCCCGACAACGGTGCATCTCTGGCCAAGCGGTTGACAGCAACCTCCACACCGCGGACTAACAGCTATATATTTTGCTCATTAGCATCTAGACGCCGCGGCAGCGTTCTGGGTAGCCTACGTTCAGCCGGGCTGGGTCTGGTCGTTCATTGGCTCGATATCAGATGGTCAGCAAGCGCGCTTGCGACGACGGTCGACGGGTCCGAATGACTGTTGCCACAGCCGGTTTAAGAGTCGCGAGAGCGGCCGGTTCATGAGGGGGTTGGACATGCAGTATCGGGCCCTGTCCCTGCCGGCCGCGGTAGTTTTAGCCACCGGGGCGCTGGTGGGACCACCCATCGCGAATGCGGACGGCGACAACAACACGCTGATACCGAACAACAAGCGGCTCAATGACAGTGTTGTCGCGAACGTCTACACGGTTCAGCACCAGTCGGGTTGCAAAAACGACGTCAGGATCAGCCCGCAACTGCAGCTCGCAGCGCAGCGGCATACCGAGGACGTGCTGAACAACCGGGCCCTCGACGGCGACATTGGCTCCGACGGTTCCACCCCGCAAGACCGGGCTAACGGGGCTGGGTTCAATGGTCCGGTGGCAGAGACGGTGGCGATCAACCAGTCCATCGCCATCAGCGGCAACGACTTGATCAACCGGTGGTACCACGACCCCGCCGACCTCAACATCATGTCGAATTGCGCCAATAGCCAAATGGGGGTCTGGTCATTGAACAGCCCGGATCGCACTGTGGTGGTCGCGGTCTACGGCCAGCCTCAAGGGAGCGGGGGAAAACCGCCCCCGAGCACCGAAGGGCAGAACATTCCACTAGATCCCAGCCCGGACTATGACGCCAGCGACGAACTCGAGTTCGGTATCAGATGGCTACCGTGGATTTTGAGGGGCGTGTACCCGCCGCCAGGGCAGCCACCCGAATAGAGCTCGACCGAGGCCCATCATGGGTGCCGAACCATGGGGTGATCGAAGCATTTTGGCCGGTAACCCCTAGCGGGTTAGACACACTTAGCGTGCTTCGACAAAAATAGATAGATGTATTACGCTTTACCCTGATGAATCGGCGGAAGCGCTCGGCCGGAGCGGTCATCACAGCAGTCCTCGCCATGATGGGTTGGACTGGTGTTGCGGCTGTCGCCCCCGCGCGAGCTGACTCGGTGGCGTATTTGTTCAATGTGACGGTTCGGCCCGGCTACAACTTCGCCAATGGCGACCAGGCCATCGCCTATGGTCACGGGGTCTGCGACAAGATCGCCCGAGGCGACACCTATGCCAGTATCGCCCGAGACGTCAAAGCGGACTTCAACACATCTGATGAATACCAGGCGACGTATCTGATAAGCCAGGCCGCACAAGAGCTATGCCCCAACCTGATCTGGCAGTTGCGCAAGTCTGCGGCAAACTACACCCCGCCACCGCCCTGAATGCCAACTCGGCTGCACGGCATGCCGGCGACAACCTCGGCTTGAAATCCGTTAAGACGGCGACACGTAGGTCAGCTCGTATCGACATGAGGATCGGTCGGACGACGCTAGCACGCGACTTTGATCGTGAATCTTCCGGTTGTCCGGATGCTTGGCTTGTCTGTGTCGAAACCCTCGGCGGTGCCGCGGATGGTGTACGTGTGGCCAGTCATGCTCACGTAGGCCTCGCCTTGAAGGCCTTCCACGTAGCTGCCGGTGAAGCCGCCGACATCGTTGATGTTGACTGACCTGGCACCAACGGCATTCTCATTGGAAACGAACGCCGTAACGCCTTCCGCGGTGTCACCGGTGGTGATCCTGGTTAACCAACCGAGCGGCAGGCACGTCACGGTGCCGCTCTGGCGGGAAGCTCCATCGTTGATCGTCAGCTGTGCTGTCCCGCCGGGCAATGTTCCGGGTGCGGCTGCGTTGTATGACGGCGAGCATGCGCCGACACTAGTCGCGACCAGAAGCGCCGTGGCCACTTCGCCAAACCGCCTTCGCACCAGCTCACCTCGTTCAGTTCGGTTCTTATGCGTCACCCTATGTCATATGGGAGCCAAGGCAACCCGGCGACGGCGCACCTGCCGGTAATTCAGACCAGCTGCTGGATGCTTCAGTCTCCCCGGACTTTTCAACCGCATTCAGTGTGGACGTCAGAGTGCGCCGGAAGGATGCTTGCCAGAGCGCGTCTTTGCTCGGGAAGTAGTAGTAGTACCCCGCCGACCGGTGCTCGCCCCCGCGGCGGGCGACGTCGCCCACCCGGCTGCGCTTCGGCTGCGGCGAGCCGCCGCTCACGGGCCTGCTTGCCCGCCGGCGAGTTCGGTTGATCGGCCACAACTGCACCCGAAAGCCAAAGCGTTGATGCAGATCATGGTCGGCCTCCGGGCACCGCTCGGCTCGTGGTGGGCCAGAGTCCTGGCGACACAGGGGCAATTAGTTGAACCACGCGCTTCAGGCGAGGCCCACCGCCGCGAGGGCGCTCCCCCGGCATGCGGCAATGGTCCTCGGGTACGCGTACCAGCGACGTTTCCCGCGCGTAGCTAACGGTTGGCAACCGTCGAGCCACTGGTACAACGCGCTGGGTTCAGCGTCTGACACATCCGTTTGGGAATCGACCGCGAACGCAGCAATAAAGCCGAGAAACGTTTAAACCGATATATAGATATATGTTTTGCTGAAGCGTCTTACCCGGCAGGTTTGTCTCTTTAGCGGACCGCGTTGCGCCTCAGCGCACTAAACCGGCGGTGCGCCGCCGGGCCGGACATGAGTCGCACTACTTGCCCGCCTACTTCGAGGCAATGTTGAAAAATTGCTGTCACACACTGGGCGAGTCCCGTCTGGAGCCACGGGCAATGGGGAAGCATCGGCCGATGAGAAGTATGTAGTGATGTCGACCCGCATAAGCACTGGTCACGGCTCTGTCTGTGCGGTCGGCCTTGGCCGGGCAGTCCCTGCTGACCCCCGGGCGGATGCCAGGGCGGGCGTCCTGGCGCATAACGACATCATTTTGGCCGAACTTGTCCGCGACGCTCTCCAGAGCTCACATCCGCTCGAATATCGGCGAAATTGCATTGGATTTTATCCGCAGGTCCTGAGCGATAATAAATCCCCGACGAACGCGGTGATTCCTTCCGCGGTTCGTATTGCTGGCTGATGGTCAGGCGGAGCTGCCAAATCCAAATCAACAAACGGCCTCACGGCCGCGATAATCGCATTTCCATATTCGAATTGAGAACGAAAACGGTGTCCATTTAGCAAACTCACTGTGCCCCGTGCTGCTCGCCGCAAGGAAGCGGAGCCGTAGCGGGGCGGGTTTCAAGAGGGTCACTCCGTCAATCAGGTATGTCGTCGAGGACATGCAGGTGAACGCATTGGACACACGTGTAGTGCTGGATGTATTCGAACTGATGGACCCCGCTCGGTTGCTCCGAGGCCCGACAATCAGTACATAATTCTCGAAACCGTTAGCAAATCTATTGAATGCACAAATCATCTCCATGGTGGTTACTGGAAACGAACGCGCCACTGTTGCCCTGTCTTACCGAGATGGTGTAGCGTCCCGCTGTGCTGTAGGCCACATCATTACGGCGGCGGGTTACGTTTTCCCCCGCGGGGAGGATTCATACGGTCTAATGTTGGCTGCGACTAGACATCGGCGAACACGCTAGTGGTAGCGGTAGACACGGAGCCTATTGCGGCCGCGCCCAGTGCGGCCCGTATCTTGGCGTCCCTCGAGACCGGGCGGGCGGCTGGCGCCGCCAAGCCGCTACGCGAGGTTGGCAGTTTCTTCGCGCTTTCGCTCGACACGCTGATCCAGATGTTCCGTCCGCCTCTTGCCTGGCGCGAGTTCATCCATCAGGCCTGGTTCGTCGCTCGGGTGTCGATGCTGCCGGCTGTCTTCCTGTCGATCCCGTTCAATGCCCTCGCGATCTTCATCATCAACATCCTGCTCGTCGAGATCGGAGCCGCGGACGCCTCCGGAGCCGGCTCCGCCCTCGCCGCCGTCGTGTACATCGGGCCTATAGCGGCGGTACTGGTGGTCGCGGGGACCAGTGCAACCGCTATGTGCGCCGACCTGGGAGCCCGGACCATCCGCGAAGAAGTCGACGCCATGCGGGTCATGGGCATCAACCCGGTCCAACGACTGATCGTGCCTCGTGTCCTGGCGATCGGACTGAACGGGTTCCTCGTCAATTCGATCATCACCGTCGTCGGGTTGATCGCCAGTTACTTGTTCTCGGTCTACCTTCAGCACGTCAATCCCGGCTCCTATGCGGCCAGCCTGACGTTGCTCGTCGGTCTGACCGACCTGGTTGTGGCCTTCGCCAAGGCGATGTTGTTCGGCTTCATCGCGGGTCTGATCGCCTGCTACAAGGGGATCACCGTCGGTGGGGGACCCCAGGGTGTCGGCAACGCCGTCAACGAGACGGTGGTGTACACGTTCTTGGCGCTCTTTGTCATCAACGTGGTGCTGACCGCGATTACGAACAAGGCGACGATGTGAGCGCCGCCCCAGCGGCGCGCCGGCTGCCGCATCTGACAAGCACGTTGGGCCGCCTTTTCGAGGGATGGAACCGCCTCGGAAGCCAGACCGCGTTCTACGTCCGAGCCCTTGGTTTTCTGTGGGAAGCGCTGAGCCGCTACAGAATAGAGACGCTGCGGCTGATCGCAAACATGAGCCTGGGTGTCGGCGCCCTTGCCATGATCGGTGGCACCGTGGTGATCGTCACGACCTTGACGATGTCCACCGGCGGACTGGTGGGGATCCAGCTCTTCCGATCGTTGTCCGACGTCGGCGTGCAGGCGTTGAGCGGTTTCGCGTCCGCCTACATCAACACGCGGCTAGCTTCGCCGCTGATCGCCGACGTCGGCCTGGCGGCCACCATCGGCGCCGGCGCCACCGCACAGCTGGGCGCCATGCGAATCAATGAGGAAGTCGACGCGCTCGAGGTGATGGGCATCCACTCGATCTCTTATTTGGTCTCCACCCGGGTGGTAGCCGGTGTGCTGGTGGTGATCCCGCTCTGGTGCATGGCGACGTTGTCCGGATATCTCGCCACCCGCAGCTTGATCATTTTCGTGTACGGGCAGTCACCGGGCGTGTTCGATCACTACTTCCACACTTATCTCCAGCCCACCGACTTGATCTGGTCACTACTGCAAGTGATTGCCGCGGGAAGCGTAATCATGTTGGTGCACACGTATTACGGCTTTCACGCCTCGGGCGGCCCGGCGGGCGTCGGTGAGGCGGTCGGTCGCGCCGTGCGCACCTCACTGACCGTGGCGGTCGCGGTGACATTGGCGGTGGCATTGGCCGCCTATGGAGTGTCCGGCAACTTCCACCTGTCCGGGTAAGCGGCTATGACGACCATGCGACGAAAGCGACGAGAGGCCGGGCTGCCGCCGGCGCTGTGGACCCTCATCCTGTTCGCGTTCATCATTGGATTGGTTTTACTGACCACGGCGGCGTTCAACAGAGACCTCAGGCCCTACGCCCGTGTGACCGTGACGTCCGATCGAGCGGGCTTGGTCATGGAACCTGGCGCGAAGGTGAAGTTGCGCGGCGTGCAGGTCGGCCGGGTCTCGGCGATTCAGCCCGGCGATCCCGTGAAGCTCCAGCTGGAGCTTTATCCCGAACAGCTGCAATACATCCCGGCGAACGTCGGGGCAAAGATCACCGCCACCACCGCGTTCGGTGCCAAGTACGTCGACCTGCTCACACCGGACAGCCCGAGCCCCAAACGGTTGGCGGCGGGGGCCGTGGTGGCATCGAGCAGCGTCAGCGTCGAGACCAACACGGTATTCCAGAACCTCGTCGCGGTGCTGAACCAGGTCGACGTGCCCAAGCTCAACGCGGTCCTCACCGCCGTGGCCGATGGATTTCGCGGCAAAGGGCAAGTCATCGGGGAGGCCACCACCGACCTCAACCAGGTGCTGTCGGCGGTCAATCCTCGCAGCGAGACGATCCGAGCCGACTTCGGTGCCCTGAAGGGATTCAGCGACACCTACAGCGCGGCAGCGCAAAACATTGTGGCCATTCTGGATTCGGCCAGCACTACAAGTACCACTATCACCGATGACGCCAAGCAACTAGACGCGCTACTGCTCAACGTCAGCGGGCTTTCCCGGGCCGGCATCAACGTGATCGGCCCCAATAAGGACAACCTCGTACACGGTGTCAACCTGCTGGAATCCACCACGCGCCTGTTGATGAAGTACAACCCCGAACTCACCTGCACGATCGTCGGCGGGAAGAATGTGCTCGACGATTTCCTGCCCGTTGCCGGTGGCAATAACGGATATTCGGTCGTGCTCGACGTCGCGTTGCTGCTCGGCGACGATGCCTACCGGTTCCCTGACAACCTGCCGATCAACGGCGCTAAAGGTGGGCCCGGCGGTCAGCCGGGCTGTGGATCGCTACCCGACGTCTATAAGAACTGGCCGCAGCGCTACCTGGTCACCAACACCGGATGGGGCGGCGGGCTCGATATGCGGCCCAACCCTGGCATCGGGTTCCCCGGGTACGTCGACTACTTCCCCGTCACCCGCGGGATACCGCGACCGCCGAGCATCCGGCACCCCGGTGGCGCGGCGCCCGGCCCCATCCCCTATCCGGGGGCGCCCCCCTACGGGGCGCCGCAGTACGCGCCCGACGGCACCCCGCTGTACCCAGGGTTGCCGCCGGCGCCACCGCCGGGCAGGCCGCGCGAGGCCGGTCCGCCGCCGGCAGGGACCGAGCCGTTTGTGCCGGCGGTACCGGGCGGGTCGCAGCCGACATGCGGAGTCGTCACCCAAGAGTGCGCGCCGCTGCCCCCACCGCCCTATGCCCCAGCGCCCTAAGGCGCCCCGCTCCAACGTGATCCGAGGAAACTAGACATGCGAGAGAACTTGGTAGGCGCCCTGTGGCGCCTGACCATTTACTTGGTCGTGTGCCTGATCGGCGCATTCGCGCTGATCGCCGTCTTCGCTCAGTTGCGCTTCCAGCCGGAGAAGACCTACAAAGCTCAGTTCGCCAGCGTGTCCGGACTGGAGAACGGGAACTTCGTTCGCATCGCCGGCGTCGACGTTGGCAAGGTAAAGAACATCACCATCCAGCCCGACTCCACGGTCCTCGTCGAGTTCACAGCGGCCGACTCGGTAGTGCTCACCCAGGGCAGCAGGGCGGCTATTCGCTTCGCTGACCTCATCGGCGGTCGATATGTAGCCCTCGAGGAGGGGGCCGGGGGAGTCACGCTCCTGCATCCCGGCGACACGATCCCGCTGAGTCGCACCGAGCCGGCGTTAGACCTCGATGCGCTCATCGGCGGCTTCCGGCCTTTGTTCCGCGCGCTGGACCCCGACCAGGTCAACCGGTTGACCGGTCAATTGATCGCCGCCTTCGATGGACAGGGCACCACGATCGGCTCGTTTCTCACCCAGGCCGCCGCCTTGACGAACACCCTGGCCGACCGCGATCAACTTATCGGACAAGTCATCACCAACCTCAATACCGTCCTCGGATCGCTCGGCGGCCAAAGCAAGCAATTCGGCAAAGCGGTCGACTCGCTGGCTGAACTGGTCGACGGCCTCAAGGCCCGCAAGCAGGACATCAGCAACGGGGTGGCATACGGTAACGCGGCTGCGGCGTCGGTGGCCGATCTGCTGGCCCAGGCGCGCCCGCCGCTGACGAAGGTAGTGCACGAAGCGGATCGGACCACCTCGCTTGTACTGGCCGATCACGACTATGTCGATCATTACCTCGAGACCTGGCCCGAGGCGTTCCAAATCCTCAATCGGCAAGGCATGTACGGAGACTTCTTCAGCTTCTATCTGTGCGACCTCGTGCTCAAGGTGAACGGCAAAGGGGGGCAACCGGTTTACATCAAGCTGGCCGGCCAGGCCACCGGGCGGTGCACGCCGAAATGAAGCCCTTCTCCGAACGCAACCCCCTGCTCATCGGCGCGGCCGGCCTCGCGGCGGTCCTCGTGCTCATGCTGCTGTCGGTGAACTATCAGAAGCTGCCATTCTTCAACACCGGCAAGACGTATTCGGCCTACTTCGCCGAAGCGGGCGGCTTGCTGCCCGGCGACCATGTCCAAGTATCGGGCTTCCGGGTCGGTCAGGTGTCCAGTGTGGATTTGGACGGACCGCGCGTACTCGTCAAATTCAGTGTCGCCAACGGTGTCCGCCTCGGTGACCGCACCGAGGCGGCCATCAAATTGCGGACGGTGCTCGGTACCAAATTGCTGGAAGTCACCCCCCGCGGGGACGGGCAACTGGCCGGCCCGATCCCGCTGGGCAGAACCACCTCGCCCTATCAGCTGCCGGACGCGTTGGGCGATCTCACCACCACCATCAGCGGGTTGGACACCAAGCAGCTGTCCAACTCGTTGGCCGTGCTGGCCAACACATTCTCCGACACGCCACCGGACCTGAAAGCCGCGGTGCAGGGAGTGGCTCGCTTTTCCAAGACGATCGACGAACGCGACACCGAGCTGCGAAACTTGTTGGCCAACGCCGATAAAGCGACAAAGGTGTTGGCCGAACGCAGCGACGAGATCGTCAACCTCGTCGCCAACACCAATGCCCTGCTGGTGCAACTTCGAAGCCAAAGCCGCTCACTGGAACAGATTTCGCACAACCTCTCGGCGCTGGCCCGGCAGCTCAAGGGGTTCATCAGCGAGAACCGCAACACGCTCAAGCCTGCGCTCGACAAACTCAACGGCGTGCTCACGATCGTGGACAACCGCAAAGCGAATGTGCAGAAGGCGATTACGGGGCTCGGAAAATACGCTTTGAGCCTGGGCGAATCGGTCTCATCCGGCCCCTTCTTCAAGGCATACTTGGCCAACCTGTTTCCCGGGCAGTTCGTGCAGCCCTTCATCGACGCGGCGTTCTCCGATCTCGGGCTGGACCCCAATGTCCTTCTGCCGACCCAACGCGCCGATCCCCAGACCGGGCAGCCGGCCACTCCGCCGCTGCCGATCCCGTTCCCGCGGACCGGCCAGGGCGGCGACCCGCGCATGACCATCCCGGACGCCATCACCGGCAACCCGAACGATCATTCGTGCGGTCCGTCCGGTGTGCCGTTGCCCGGGCCTGGCTGCTATCCCTATCGGGAGCCGCCCGCTGCGCCGCCACCCGGCGGCCCGCCGCCGGGCCCCCCTGCGCTGCCGGGTCCCGGTGAAGGACAGTCGAACCCGGCTCCGGCCGCGCCGACCCAGATTGAAGTTGGTGGACAGTGAGCGCAGGTAAGGCCAAGATCGCCGTAGCCATCACTCTGGTCGCGGTGCTCGTCGGCGGAGTCGTCACGCTGGCCCGCTCAGCCGGTGTTGGCCGCAGCTACGTCACCGGATATTTCGCCAACAGCACGGGCCTCTATGGTGGCGACGACGTGGTCATTCTCGGGGTGCGGGTCGGCAAGGTCGACAAAATCGAGCCCTTGCCCAACGGTGTCAAGATCAGCTTCTGGTATGACGACAAATACAAGGTGCCCGCCGACGCGAAGGCGGTAATCCTGTCGCCGTCATTGGTGACGCCGCGCTCGATTCAACTGACGCCCGCCTACACCGGCGGTTCGGTGCTGCCCGATCATGCGGTGATTCCCCAGCAACGCACCGCTGTTCCGGTGGAATACGACGACTTTCGCCAGCAGCTCGAAAGGCTGACCCAAACCCTGCAGCCCACCCAGCCGGGCGGAACCAGCACCCTCGGGGCGTTCATCAATACCGCGGCCGACAACCTGCGCGGTCAGGGCCCAGATATCCGCGACACGATCATCAAGCTGTCGCAGGCGATTTCCGCCCTCGGAGACCACAGCAACGACCTGTTCGGCACGATCAAGAACCTGTCGATCCTGGTCTCCGCGTTGCACGACAGCAGCGACCTGTTGGGCCAGCTGAACCAGAATTTGGCCGCGACCACCGGTCTGCTGGCCGAAGACCCCAACCAGGTAGGCAATGCGGTTCACGACCTTGACGACGTCGCCGACGACGTCCGAAACTTCGTGGCCGACAACCGTGAAGCGTTGGGCACGACCTCGGACAAGCTGGCCTCGGTATCGGGGGCGCTGAACGAAAGCCTGGACGACATCAAACAAGTTCTGCACGTTGCCCCGACAGCGTTCCAGAACTTCCTGAACATCTACCAACCCGCACAGGGGACGCTGACCGGCGCGCTCGCGCTCAACAACTTCGCCAACCCGATTCAATTCCTGTGCTCGGCAATCCAGGCGGCTTCGCGTCAGGGCAGCAAGCAGTCAGCCAAACTGTGCGTGCAGTATCTGGCGCCCATCATCAAAAACCGCCAGTACAACTTCCCGCCCCTGGGAGAAAATCTGTTTGTCGGCGCCTCGGCGCGCCCCAACGAAATCACCTACAGCGAGGATTGGCTGCGGCCGGACTACGTTCCCCCGCGACCACCGGCACCGGCCAACTCGCCAGAGGCAGCTGATCCGGCCGCCCCGCCGGCCGCGGTCGGCGCCCCACCGGCGCCTGACGCGCCCGCGGCGCCGCCGACAAAACAACCCGTCGATACCAATCCGGCCGATGGCCTACGGGGAATGATGGTCCCACCCGGGGGTGGACAGTGAGTCGATCACGTAACTGGTGGCGCGTCGCCACGGCGCTCGTGGCGACGCTGGCGCTGGCGGCACTGCCGGGCTGCGACTTTCGTGGCGCAAACTCGTTCACCCTCCCGGGAACCAAAGGCCGGGGACCGGGCGCCTACACGATTCAAGCCCAGATGCCCGATGTCCAGAATTTGCAGCGGAATTCCCGTGTTCGGGTCAACGATGTCACGGTCGGAAATGTCACCAACATTGAGCTTCAGGGTTGGCACGCCCTCGTGACGATGACCATCGACGGTGACGTCGACCTGCCGGCCAACGTGAGCGCCACCATCGGGCAGACCAGCTTACTTGGGTCAGTGCACGTCGAACTGACGCCACCGACCGGCGTGCCACCCCAGGGGAAGCTCAGAGACGGGTCGCTCATTCGGCTGGCGTCGGCCACCAGTTATCCCTCGACCGAACGCACACTGGCCGCGGTTTCCCTCTTGCTCAACGGCGGCGGTCTTGGCCAGCTCCAAGACATCACAAAGTCATTGAGCACAGCGTTTACCGGTCGCGAGCAAGACTTGAGAAGCCTGCTCGGACAGCTTGATAAGTTCGTTGGCTACCTCAACGATCAAAAAGCGGACATCATCGCCGCAAGTGACAGCCTCAACAATCTTGTCGGCCAATTCGCCGACCAAAAGCCGGTGATCGATAAGGCGCTCAAGACCGTCCCGGACGCCTTGGCCGTGCTGGCACATGAGCGGGACAACCTCGCCGAGGCGCTCGGCGACATAGGCAAATTCGGTGCGCTCGCCGCGGACTCAGTGAACAAAACCAAGGAGAACCTGGTCAAGGAGCTCAAGGACCTCGGCCCGGTGTTGCAGTCGCTAGCGGATGCGGGGCCGGCGCTGACTCGCTCGATCGGTTTCTACGGAACGTTCCCATGGCCCCGAGACACCATGAGCAAATGGCTGCGTGGCGACTATGCCAACTTGACCGCGGTGATCGACCTGACCCTGAGTCGACTCGACGCGTCGTTTTTTACCGGAACACGCTTTGAGTGCAACCTGACCGAGCTGGAGCTGCAGTGGGGCCGCACCATTGGTCAGATGCCCAGCCCTTGCACCGGCGGCGGGCCGTACAACCCCGGTAACCCGCTGGTTGTTCCCTACCACTTCAACCAAGGGCCGTGACATCGTGCTCACCAAACGGGTCAAGATCCAGCTGGCGGTTTTCGCGGCGCTGAGCCTCGCCGCCGCCACGATCATGTTCTTCGCCTTCATGCAGGTACCTAGCGTGTTTTTCGGAGTGGGCCGCTACACAGTGACCCTCCAGCTGCCCGAAGCGGGTGGTCTCTATGAGGGCGGCAACGTAACGTATCGGGGCGTCGAGATCGGTCGCGTGCAGGCGGTGCATCTGACCAACAGCGGTGCTGAGGCTGTGCTGCAATTGAATTCGGACATCAAGGTCCCCGCAGACCTCAGCGCCGAAGTGCACAGCGTGTCGGCAGTCGGTGAACAGTATGTGGAGCTGCTACCCCGCAGCGGGCAGGGGCCGTCGCTGAAAGGCGGCGACACGATCGCGGCCGACCGCGCCTACGTCCCGCCAGATATCAACTCCCTGCTGGGGGCAACCAATCGGGGCTTGACTGCGATCCCGCGTGACAACTTGAAAACGGTGGTCGACGAATCCTATGTCGCCGTCGGCGGGCTCGGCCCCGAACTGTCTCGGTTGGTGAGCGGGACGGCGAACCTGTCGATCGATGCCCGCAAGAATCTGGACGCGATCGTCGACGTGATCGACAAATCCAAGCCGGTTCTCGACAGCCAGACCGACTCGGCGGACGCAATTCAGGCATGGGCCGCCCACCTGGCGACTATCACCTCTGAGCTGCGGGACAACGATTCTTCGGTGCGCGGTCTGATTCGCAAGGGCAGTCCAGCGGCCGCTGAGGCCCAGGCGCTGTTCGACCGGCTCAACCCCACGCTGCCTATCGTGCTGGCCAATCTGGTCAGTATCGGACAGGTGGGCGTCACCTACCGGGATAATTTGGAATCGATCCTGGTCGAGCTGCCCCAGGGCGCGGCTGACATCTTGGCCGTCGGCGTGGCCAACAAGAACACCAAACAGGCCTACAACGGCGCCTTCCTGAGCTTCAACCTCAACCTCAACTGGCCACCCCCCTGCACCACCGGATTCCTGCCGGCCCAGCAGCAACGGGCGGCAAGCTACGAGGACTACCCGGATGCTCCGAAGGGAGACTTCTACTGCCGGGTCCCCCAAGACTCGATGCTCAATGTGCGTGGTGCCCACAACTATCCGTGCGAGACCCGCCCCGGCAAGCGGGCCCCGACAGTGAAGCTGTGCGAAAGCGACCAGACCTACGTCCCCCTCAACGACGGCTTCAACTGGAAGGGGGATCCGAACGCGACGTATACCGGTCAAGGCGTCCCGCAGTTCGCACCGGGTGAGGAGCCGCCCGGGCAGGCACCTCCTCAGTCGCCACCAGGGCCCCTGCCGCCGCCAATTGCCGCAGTTCAATACGACCCAGCCACCGGCATGTACATGGGGCCAGATGGGCGCATGTACACCCAGAGCGACCTCGCCCGTGGCAGCACAAAGGAGCAAACATGGCAAAGCATGCTGGTGCCACCCAAGAAGAACTGAGCACCACAGAGTCGCCCGAAACGGCCTCCGATTCGTCCGGGCGCGCCGACGAGAGCTCAGCGGCGGCACCCGTCTCCGAGGCGGCGACACGAAAGAACCACAGCGATGAGGTGTCCTCAGAAGATGACTCTCGTGATGAGGGTGACGAGGCCGACGGCGGCAGCGAAGGTGATGTATCGACCAAGAAGCCCAGATCGCCGGTGCGTTCAGCGGTCATCCTGGTCTTGGTCGCGGTCGTCGGTTTGGGAGCGCTGGCCGGTTGGTTCGGGTTTCAGGAACACAAAGCGCATCAGGCCCAGCAGCAGCGGGAGTTGCTGATTCGAGTTGCGCGGCAAGGCGCTCTGAACCTGACCACGATCGACTGGCAGCATGCCGACGCCGACGTCAAGCGGATTCTCGACAGTGCGACCGGCGCCTTCTACGACGACTTCTCACATCGATCCCAGCCATTCATGGACGTCGTGAAGAAAGCGCAGTCGACGTCGGTGGGAACGGTCACCGAAGCGGGCCTGGAATCGCAGTCTGGCGACGAAGCTCAAGTGCTGGTCGCCGTATCGGTCAAGACCTCCAATCTTGGTGCAGCAGAGCAGGACCCCAGACACTGGCGGATGCGCATCACCGTCCAGAAGGTGGGCAATGAGGCGAAGGTCTCCAACGTTGCGTTCGTGCCATGAGGGATCCGGAGAGCGGCGGACAGCGACGACCACGGTCACAAATGGGAAAAGGGAGCATCGCAGTGCGAGTTGAATCCGATTTCGCCACAGAGCACGACGAAGCGGAGGTCGCCGACGAGACGACTGCGCAGGCCGATCGTGACATCAACGGGGCCGAGGAGACCGGTGACGCTAAAGACGCCCTCGAGAGCAAAGATCTTGACGAATCACCGGAAAAATCCGCCGAGGGTGACGATGCCGAGGATCCGGAAGGCGCTGAACCACCGGCGCTCAAGCGTCGAATCCAATGGTCACGTGTGGTGGCCTTCAGCGTGCTGCCCCTCTTGCCGTTGGTGATTGCAGGCGCCGCCGGTTATCTCAAGTGGCAAGACGCCTGGGTCCGCGGATCAGCAGTCGCTGGCATCGAGTCGGTCGCCGCCGCCAAGGATTCCACCGTAGCGATCCTGTCCTACCAGCCTGACAGCGTCGAGAAGGATCTGGGCGTCGCCCGCGACCGGCTCACTGGGAAATTCAAGGACTCCTACGCCCAGTTGATCCACGACGTGGTGATACCCGGTGCCAAGAAAGACCACATCGCGTCAATCGCGACCGTTCCCGCCGCCGCCTCGGTGTCGGCGAGCCCCAACCATGCGGTAGCCCTGGTGTTCGTCAATCAGAGCGTGACCGTCGGCAATGATGCCCCTACCGATACCGCGTCCGCTGTGCGAGTGACTCTCGACAAGAGCGACGGCCACTGGCTGATCTCTGCCTTCGATCCCATCTAAGTCAAAGGCTTATCACAGAAGGCATTTCAACCGCTCAGCTGGTGCCGGCGGCCCATTCTCCGATGAGGTCGTCCACGGTGGTTAACCGGCCAAGTACAGCAATAGTGTTGTCCAGAACCTGATCTCCGTATTCGGCCGGTGTACCCGCAACGGCGTCACGTGGGACCACGAGCTCGAAGCCGGCCTGAGTGATGTGTCCGGCCGAGATCGGGAGTGCGAGGTTCAACGAGACACCGGTGAGAACGATCGTCCGCACGCCGAGACCCCTGAGGACCGGCAACAGCTCGGAATCCATGGTGGGAAACAAGCCATGGTGACGGGGCAGCACCAGGTCGGTCGGCGCGAACAGCTCGGAGAGCACCTGAGTTTCCGAGGAACCGGGCGCCCATGCCGCAGTAGCTGGTCCCAGTACCCGCCAAATCCGTGCGGTACCCGGGTGCCCGCCGCCCAGCGTGCCTTCATAGGTGGCATGGACGACCCTGACACCGGATACCCGCGCAGCGTCGAGGAGTTGGCTGAGCTTCCCGACGAGCGCCGCGCTGTCCGCGGCGAGCTGCGGGAGTACCGATTCGGGTCCGAGCACACCGTTCTGGCATTCGACGCACACCACCGCGACGGTGTGGGGTGTGTTTGAGGTGGCCACCGGTCAGTACCTCAATAATAACGAGCCGAGCGCGAAAGTGTTTGCCGGAAAGACGATCTCGGGCTCGCAACCCGGGGCCAGGTCGAATTCGGGAACCCGCTTCAGCCATTCCTCGACGATCAGGCTCAGCTCCATTCGCGCCAGATGGGAGCCGAGGCAGCGGTGCGGGCCGCCGCCGAATCCCCAGTGCGGATGAATCTTTCCATCCATGACCACGTCGTTGGCCGAGATCTCGTCACTGTCGTCGCGATTGATAGCCGCCAGACACAGGCGCAGCCGTGTGTCGGCCGGAAGTGTCACGCCGCCGATCGTCACTTCCCGGGTGGTCACTCGCGGCACGATGGGGGCGGGCGGCTCCAGTCTGACCATCTCCTCGACGAAAACACGGATCTCGTCAGGGTTGTCCCGCAGTGTCCGCCGAAGTTTGGGGTTGCGTGCCAATTCCAAAAGGGCAAAGCCCATCGACGCGGTGACGGTGTCGAGGCCCGCGAGGACGAAGAGGAAGCTCAGCCCGATCGCTTCGGCGTCGTCGAGCGGGTCGTCGCCGGTGAGCACCTGCGATAGCAGGTCGTTCCCCGGATTCTGGCGGCGCTCGTTGATCGCCTCCGAGACGTAGGTGACCAATTCGAGCGCGGGGGCGAGGTCGGCGCCCTCCATCGACGGCAGCTCCGACAGCGCGATCACGTTGTCCTTCCACGCGATCAGGCGGTCGCGGTCCTGCAGCGGCAGGCCGAACAGGGTGAGGAATACCTGCGACGGGTAGGGGATCGCGATATCGGCCATGACGTCGCACTCGTGCTTACCTGCGGCCGCGTCGACGATGGAGATCGCCTGCTTCTGCAGCGAGGGCAGCATGCCCTTGAGCGTGTGCGGGCTGAAGAACGGCTGCAGGATCTTCCGGAATCGGGTGTGCTCGGGCGGGTCGAATGAGATGGGGACCAGTGGCAGGGGGCTGCCCAGCTCGTCGAACGCCTTCTTCGACGAGAAGGTGCCTGGATCGCGCAGCGCCGTGAGGACATCCTCCCGTCGGGTCAGGTAGTACCACCCGTCCATGTACACCACGGGTCCGGCGTCGCGCACCGTCTTCCAGCCGACTCCGCGGTCGGCGCCCATCGGCAGTTTCGCCCATTCGAGTTTGGCCACGCCGGCGATTGTTCGTTCCTGCTGGTCGGTGCTCATGGTCGTCTCCCGTCCTCAGAATGCCGATCGATGCAGTCCACCGTCGACCTCGATCCACGCCCCGGTGATGTAACCCGCGGCATCCGAACACAAATACGCGATGAGTGACGCGATTTCGCGAGGTCTGCCCATTCGTGCCGCGGGAACGCGGGCCTGTGTCAGCATGAAGTCGCGGCGCTGCTTTTCGTCGGCGATGCCAATGTTCTTCTCGAGATAAGCGATCGCGTTGTCGGTCTCGATCCACCCCGGGGCTACGGTGTTGACCGTGATGCCGTAACGGGCGTACTCGTCGGACACAGTTTTGAGCAACCCGATCGTGGAGGGCCGGGTGGCGTTGGCGACCACATGATGGATGTTTCCCGTCGGCTCCTTGGCAGTCGCGGAACCGATGTGCACAAAGCGGCCCCAGCCCGCTTCCCGCATCGCGGGGAGGACCGCGCGGAGCAGGAAGATCTGGCTCATTGTGTACGCCTCGAACGACTCGCGATAGGCGTTCAGGTCTTCGATATCGGCGAAGTCGCCGGGACGCTGGTAGATGGCTTGTCCGATGACGATCAGCGGCGGCCCGTACTCGTTGTCGACGTGGCGGATCGCGTCGTCGAGCGCCTCTGGCTCACTGACGTCGGCGCACACACCGACGGCCGCGCCCTCCTCGCGCCGGATCTCTTGCACGGCGGCATCGACGTCGGCCTTTGTCCTCGCCAGCACCGAAACCCGACACCCCTCGGCCGCAAGCATCCGCGCGACCTCGAAACCGATGCCCTTGCTCCCGCCGACCACCAGCGCCGACTTCCCCCGAATTCCGTAGTCCACGAACGTCGTCCCTAGCGGCGGACGTCCATGCCGGCGTCGACCTTGAGCAGGCTTCCGGTGAACGACCGACCCAGATCGGAGATCAGGAACACAATGGCGTTGCTTACGTCTCTGGGCTCGATCATCGGCAAGTCGGGCAGCGCCGTCTGCATCGAATTCGCCAGGTGCGGATACGCTTCAATGACCTTGAACAGCGCGGGGTTCTCCGTGATCATCGGCGTGACACAGTTGGTCGGGGCAACAGCGTTGACGCGGATCCGGTCGGCTGCGAGCAAATTCGCATACGCGCGCACCAAACCGGTGATCGCCAGCTTCGCCATGACATAGGCGTCCGAACCGCCACGGCCGTCGGTCATGTCGAGTAACGCCGCCATCGAACTGGTCGCGACGAGGTTGCCGCCCTCGCCACGTTCCTTCATGTGCGGGATGGCGACCTGGAACGCGTTCCACACGCCGATTTGCATGATGTCGATCCCGACCCGCAGCGCCTCGGAGGCGTCCACCTCATCGATATTGGTGAGGACGACTCCCGCGTTGGCGATCACCGTGTCGATGTGGCCGAATTTTTCCACGCCCGTGTCGAAGGCCGTCTGCAGCGCAGCTTTGTCGCGCACGTCGGCCTGCGCGAAAAGCATTTGCTGGCCAGTCTTTTCGACGAGGCGGGCAGTTTCCTCCAGGTCCTCGAGGGTGCCGAGCTTGTAGGGCACGACGTCGAGGTCGTGGCAGATGTCCACACCGACGATGTTCGCGCCCTCTTCCGCGCACATGACGGCGTGTGACCGTCCCTGTCCACGGGCCGCGCCGGTGATGAAGACGACCCGACCGTCGAGCAAGCCCATGAATTGCTCCCCTCGTTACCATCGATTGCCCTGAACGTGCCGCACGGTTCGTGCACGGTGTGACCCGCGCCACGAAAGCATGCTACGCGCCCGGCGCGGAAATATACAACTATTTTGATAATTCAAGGATGGGCGCACCCGGGAATGGGCGGCCGCGAGAAGTCAACGCGGAGTGAAGCGTTGTGCGCCGTCAAGGCGCATCACCTCACCGTTGACGTACCCGTTGGTCAGCAGGAAGACCGCCGCGTCGGCGAACTCGGCAGGAGCCCCGAGGCGTTTGGGGAACGGCACGTTCGCGGCGAACTTCGCGATCGCCTCTTCGCCGACCGACTCCATGATCGGCGTCTTCATTGTCCCGGGGGCGATCGTGTTCACCCGAATGGCGGCGGAGCTGAGGTCGCGCGCAGCGGCGATCGTCAGTCCGATCACGCCGGCTTTCGCGGCGGCGTAAGCGGTTTGACCGATCTGACCCTCGTAACCGGCGATGGACGCCGTGAGCACCAGCGCGCCGCGTTCGCCGTCGGCCTGCGGCTCCGCCGCCGCGATGTAAGCCGCGACAAGCCGGGCAACGTTGTAGGTCCCGTTCAGATAGAGGTCGATGGTTTTGGTGAAGCCCGCAAGATCGGCCGGGCTGCCGTCGCGCTGCACGATGCGTTGTGCGACGCCGAATCCACCGTGTGCGACGACGGCATACCGGAGCTGACCGAGTTGGTTGGCTTGTTCGATCGCTCCGGAGACCGAGTCTTCGCTCGTCACGTCCGTGCTGACGAAGGTGGCGCGGTTGCCCAACTCGTCAGCGAGCGCCTTGCCCTTGTCGGCGGCCAAGTCGGCGATCACCACGCCCAGGCCCTCGGCGTGCAATCGCCGCACCGTGGCCTCACCGAGGCCGCCCGCGCCTCCGCTCACGATCGCGGACGCACCCTTGAATTTCTCGACTGTCACTGGTTCTCCTTCTGAGTTGACTGCACCGGTCACAAATTGCCGATTACCAGATCCCACGGATCGGGAGCGCTCAGGGCCATCCGCCCGAGCCGGCGCGCGTAGCCGGCCGTGGTGCCGTAGTCGCTGCTCCAGCTCTGTGCGCGCAGTGTCACGGCCGACAACGGATGTTCGGCGGTGACGCCGATGGCGCCGTGAAGCTGGTGGGCGATGGTCGTGACCGGTGTGACGGCCCGTCCGACGGCCACGCGTGCGACGGCAACCGCGTATTCGGTTTCGCGACAACTGAAGCCATATTCGGCGGCGGCCGCGACGGCCAGGGTGGCGGCGGCTCGAGCGCGTTCGATTTCGCCGGCCATCGCGGCAAGAGCATGCTGGACGGACTGGAACTTGCTCAGCGGCCGGCCGAATTGGATTCGTTCCGCGGTGTGCGCCACTGACATCGCTGCGGCGGCATCGAGTGCCCCGATGATCTGTACGCAGCGACACCATGAGCCGCGCAGCGACAACTCGTCGGCGACGGCCGGTTCGACGACGGCGAGCTCGCCGGCGGCTACGTCGAAGGTCAGTCGATCGCGTGGCTCTCCGGCCAGGTTGTGGCCCTCGGCCAGCTGGGCGGCATGGATGTCGACGACGCCCACGCGCGCCTCGTCGGGGCCTCGCGCGACCAACAGCACAGCCGCGCATGCGCGAGCCCACGGAACGTCACTCGCCGTTCCGCAGACGCGCCCCCCAGCAGCGTCCGCGTCGGCGATCGCGACGGTGAGTGGTCCTTCCGGCAGTTCGATGCCCGCCCGGTTTCCGAGCCAGCCTGCCAGAGCGTCGGTTTCGGCTAACGGGACCGCGCCCGTGTGCCGGGCGATGCCGGACAGTGCGATGGCGAGCTCAGCTGGCCCCGCGCCCAGATCCGCGGTGCTCGTCAACCGGGCCAGCCCCGTGTCCTCGAGGTTGCGCCACAGCTGCGCGTCGAATTGCTCGGGAATTCTGCGCTGACCGATCCGGGCATCGAACGATCGCCGCCCGATGTCGTCGACCAGCTGCCGCAGGTCGGCATGTTCGTCGTCGGCGGTGTCGGTGCCGAATACGCCCTTCGAAAACGCCGTCACCGCAGCCCCATTCCGCGTGCGACGACGCCGCGTAACACTTCGTTAGTGCCACCGCGCAAGGTGAACAGAGGCTTGTGCAGCGCCGCGCTGGCCGTCAGCGCGGCCAGTTCCGGTGTGGGCGTCATTTGGTCGAGCACGTCGGTGATCACCTCGATCGACTCTTGCTCGAACCGGGTGCCGAGGTCCTTGACCAGCGCCGCCTGGTTCGCCGCGTCCTTGTTCTCGCTGAGCGTGCGTGCCACCCACACCGACAGCTGCCGCAACGAGATCAGCCGTCCCAGAAGGTTTCCGACGATGCCGGCGGTGGTGTCATCGGTGTCGCCAGAGTTGCTCAACAGCCGGATCGCCGCCATGATCAGCGGTGCGGTCGACAGGATCCGTTCGGGCCCGCTGCGCTCGAAGGACAGTTCCGCGGTCACCTGGTGCCATCCCTTGCCGACCTCGCCCAGCACATCGCCGTCCGGCACGAAGACGTCTTCGAAGGCGACTTCGTTGAAATGATGGTCGCCGTTCATCAGCAAGATCGGTTCGATTCGCACGCCCTCGGCGTCACAGGGAACCAGGAACTGGCTGAAGCCTGCGTGCCGTCGTTGCGGGTCCGGTGGACTCGTCCTGGCGAGCACCACAACCTGATGGGCGTGGTGTGCCCCACTCGTCCAGACCTTGGTACCGGTGAGCAGCCAGCCGCCGTCGGTCTTGGTCGCCTTGGTCTGTACGGCTGCGAGGTCGGAGCCGGCGCCGTGTTCGCTCATGCCGATGGAGGAGTAGAAAGTTCCGGCGGCGATGCGTGGCAGCAGCCGCTGGCGCTGCTCCTCGCTGCCATAGGCCAGCAATCCGGGAACGACCTGTCGGTCGGCGACCCAGTGTGCGGCGATCGGGGCACCCGCGGCCAGCAATTCCTCGGTCACCACGTAGCGGTGGAGGTGGGTCATCCCTCGCCCGCCGTACTTCTCGGGGATGATCAGCCCGACAAGACCGGCCGCGCCGAGGCGCGCACTGAACCCCTCGTCCCACTGTCCCAGCCAGGAGTCGACGTCGGGCACCCAGCCGTATTCCGCCCGGTCAGCCTGCAGGAACTCCCGTACCGATGCACGGAGCTTGGCGAGCTCGGGTTCGTTGGCGCGCAGCGCGTCGAATTGAATCACGGTTCAATCTAAACCGTCGGCAGCGGCGTGGACGGCAGATAAAAGTTGGGCGCCAGGTCATCCTCGTGAGCGGCGAGTCGATAGCCGGCGAAGTCGTCGATGCCTTCCTCGCGCAGTACCTCCTCGTCGGTGTAGAAGTGGCCGGTGCAATCGGCGGGCCGGGTGATCAAGGCGTGCAGCGCGTCGGCCATGATTCGTGGGTCTCGCGCTTGCGCGCGCACTCCGTCGCCCATCGCGACGATCATCCCCGTGCTGGCCACAGTGACCGCTGGCCACAGCGAGTTCACCGCGATGGGTACCGACGCGAATTCCGCGGCCCAGCCGAGCGTCAACAGGCTTTCGGCGTACTTGCCGACCGTGTGGCCGACGTGTGCGCCTACCCAGCGTGGCTCGAGATTCACCGGAGGCGAGACGTTGACGATGTGGGCGTTGTCGGACTGCCGCAGGTATGGCAGCGCCGCCTGCACTACCGCGAAGGGCCCTTCGACATTGATCTCCAGCAGACGGCGGAAATTCTTGGCAGGCAGCTTCGAGGTGTTCCGCAGATCCAGTGCGCCCGCGTTGTTGACCACGGCGTCGATCCCGCCGAACGCCTCTGCCACGTCCGCCACGGCCGTTGCCACCGCTTCCGGATCACGGACGTCGCACACGACCTGCAATGGCCGGCCGCCGGCCTCGCGAACCGCGTCGGCCGACTCGCCGAGGGTGCCGGGCAGCTTGGCGTTCGGGGCATCGGTCTTCGCCAGTAGAGCAACGGCGGCGCCGTCGGCAGCCGCCCGTATCGCCATCGCGCGGCCGATGCCACGGCTGGCACCGGTCACCACCAGAACGCGGTCCTTCAGCGTGTGAGAACCCGATCTGTCCACCGTCTTGAGCTCCTCTCGCCCGGCGGGCGCGGACATGTACCGTTGAATGCTATAACTATATATCTCATTCGATGGACGACCGCGGCGGCCCCGTCGCACAGGAGCGAGGCACCATGACCCACGTCATCTCGATCGGCACCTACGCGCCGCCGTGGTGCAAGGGCGACCGTCGGGTCAAGGGACCAGACGAGGACGCGCTCACCATGGCTGTGGCGGCCGGCCGGGCGACCGACCCTGATGCTGTTGCCCGTCGCGTGGTCCTGGTCTCCCGCGACTTTCCGCTTATCGAAGGCGGCAACGGTGCGGTCCTGCTGGCCGCGCTGTCACTGCCGGCTGATACGCCGATCGCGGAGGTGCTCGGCGGCGCGCCGGCTGTCCTGGACCAGATCGTGACGGCGTCGCCCGGCACGCTGGTGATTGCGGCCGACGACAACGGCGCGGCGGTAGGCGCGGCTGCCGTGTTGACCGGCGACGGCGAACCCACTTTGTGCGTGGTCGGGCGTCAGACGAGGAGCCTGCCACTGGTGGCGCGCGGTGACGACGGCAGGCGTCATTCCTACGCCGACCCGCGCCTGCAGCGTGAGATCGGAATCCGCGGCACCATGAGCCGACTCGGGTTGGCGGGCGTCCCCGTCGTGGCCGCTGTGGCGGGCGTTCCGGCCGCGCAACTCGGTCGTCAAGTCGACGCGAAGGCGGCCGTGGAGGACCCTGGGGTGTCGGCCGCCGGGGTCATCAGGGTGATCGCCGAGGCGATCGGCAGCGGCACATCCGGCCTGGTGTTCGCGGCGGAACAGTCGACGATGAGCGTGGCGGAACTCAGCGGCGCGCCCGGACCGCGGATTGTCCGCGATGAGGTGCCCGCTCGCGAGCTTCCCGCCAGTCGGATCGCCGAGGGGGTGGGCATTCCCATCTCCCTGCCGGCGTACAGCCGTGCATTCGAGCCGAAGATCCGTTGGGAAGCGGCCATATTCGACGAACGGCCCGGCGTCGATTCCGCCCCGCAGTTCCCGCCCCGCGTCCGCGTGGACAATTCCGGTGTCCTCGCCGCCGAATACCGGCTGGAGCCGTTGCCGCGAACGGGCACCGTCTACACCCACACGACCATTCGGATCCCGGTGCCGGATCTCCCCAGCCCATACTCGTTGGCCGTCGTGCAACTCGACGACAGCCCGGTTCGGGTGCTGATGAAGGTGACCGGGGTTGCCGCGGGGGAGACGACGATCGGGCAGTCCGGTGCGGTGGTGTTGCGACGAATCGCCATCCGCGCCGGCATACCCGACTACGGATACGCGTTCTGGCCCGGCCGTAGCAAGGAAGGAATTCTCGCATGAGGACCCGAAGACGAGCGCGAGTGAGGATCGCAGCGAGGAACGAGCGAGGACCGGAGCGAGCGGGAGTCGAGGCATGAGGAACGTCGCCATCGTCGGTGCGGGCATGACCCCGTTCGCCGAACATTTCGAACTCGGCATCAAGGACCTGGTGCCGATGGCCTACGCCGAAGCCGTCGGCAACGTCGACAAAGGCATCGAGAAGTCCGAGATCGAGGCGGCGTGGTTCGGCGAGCTCTCGACCACCGACGGCTTCCCGTCGGGCATCCTCGCCGATACCCTGGACCTCACCGACATACCCGTCACTCGCGTCGAGAATGCCTGTGCCACAGGCAATGACGCGATCCGCAACGGGACCATGGCCATCGCGTCGGGTTTCTACGACGTGGTCCTCGTGGTGGGGGCGGACAAGGTGCGCGAGACCGCTTCCAACACCACCTTCTGGGACTGGGCGGCGATGACCCGCGACAACGCCTGGGATTACCCACTCGGTCTGGTGGCTCCTGCGAACTTCGCGCTGCACGTCACCCGGTATCTGCACGAGTCGCCGGCGACCAAGGAACACATGGCCATGGTCGCGGTGAAGAACCACTTCCATGCGCTGAAAAACCCCAAAGCCCAACTGCGCTATGAGATCAGTGTTGAGAAGGCGCTCGCCGCACCCATCGTGGTGGAACCCTTCGGCCTCTACGACTGCACACCGCAGAGCGACGGGGCGGCGGCGGTTATCTTGGCTGCCGAGGACGTAGTCGATCGCTACACGGATCGCCCGGTGTGGGTGCGCGGGGTGGGCATCGGTATGGATCGGGTGATGCATCAGCACAAGCAGGACATGACCACCTTTCCGCCGACCGTGCGGGCGGCGAAGTCGGCTATGCGGATGGCGGGGGTGACGCCGAGTGACATCGACGTGGCCGAGGTGCACGATTGCTTCACCGGGGTGGAACTGATCAGCTATGAGGACCTCGGCTTCGCCAGTAGGTTCGAGGCATACAAACTGGTCGAGGCGCGCGAGAATTACGTGGGCGGCTCGATACCGATCAATCCCAGCGGCGGCTTGAAGGCCAAGGGACACCCGCCGGGCGCCACCGGCGTCGCGCAGTGCTACGAGCTGTTCAACCAGCTCCGCGGCCAGGCGGAGAATCAGGTCGACGGCGCCCGTTTTGCCTTGGCGCACAACATCGGCGGTCCAACCGCGGTCTCCGCGGTGACCATCCTTTCAAACAAGAAAGACTGACGGGAAATCACATGACGGCTTCCGACATCGCCACCCTCGCCGGCTACGAGCAGTTCGCCCCATGGCTGCTGGTGGAAAAGCGCGGCAACGTTCACGTCGTGAGCATCAACCGGCCGGAGGCGCTCAACGCCGTCACCGAGGAGGTGCACCACGCATTCGCCACCATCTGGAAGGTGCTCGACGCCGACGTCGACGTCAAGGCCGTCGTGACCACCGGTGTCGGCAAGGCGTTCTCGGCAGGCGGGGATATGGTGATGTTCGGCCGCCTCATCGAAGACGAGGTGGCGCGCGCGTTTCAGATCCACGAGGCCCGCACCGTCTTCCTCGAGGTGATCAACTTTCCGAAGCCCTTGGTGTCCGCGGTCAACGGACCGGCGGTGGGGCTGGGTTGTTCGATTGCCCTGTTGTCCGACCTGCTGGTGATGGGGGAGAACAGCTACTTGGCCGACCCGCACGTCGCCGTTGGGCTCACTGCCGGGGACGGCGGCGCAGCCATGCTGCCCCTGCTGATCGGCATGATGAAAGCCAAGGAGTATGTGCTGCTTGGTGATCGGATCACCGCGTCGATCGCGGAGAAGCTGAATCTGGTCACCAAGGTCGTCCCCGACGACGCGGTGCTCGAGGAGGCGCTGGCACTCGGCGAGCGGTTCGCCGCACTGCCGCCGCAGGCTCTGCGGTCATCGAAGGTGGCGCTGAACATGCACCTTGCCCGGGCTGCTCAAGGTGTCCTGGAGTACGCCCTCGCCGAAGAACTGACGTCGTTCTCGACACCGGAGTTCAAGGAGCGAGTCGCCGCCTTCCGTGCGCGATCCAAGAAATAGCCGCTACTGCCGTGAGTCATAAATGGGCACGAGCACCTTGGGCCGTTCGTCCGGCTCGTGAATACGTCGAACGTGGGGGAAATGGACACATTTCCAACACTTTTCGTCCGTAGGGCCCACGCTCGACAATATGACAAGTAGTCGCTAGCGGTAGGCGGTGACGCGGGCGGTCAGCGCGGGCTTGCCGTCGTCTCCGATTGCGCGTGCGTCGGCGACGGCGGTGCTGCGCCCAATGCGCAGCGGCCCCGCTACGTAGCGAGACCGGTCGCCGGCGTAGAACGGACGCAGAAAGTTCACCCGCACCGACGCGGTGCGCATCGGCGCACCACCGGTGTTCACGGCCGCGGACGCGGCCAATTCGAGTCCCGCCGAAGCGACTCCGCCGTTGATGACGCCGACGGCGTTGTTGAGGAACGGGTCTACGTGCTGGCGCAGGACGCGCACGGCGTCGGCAGGCGGCAGGGGCTCCACGGCCATGAGTTCTGCCAGAGAGGTGTTGTGACTCTTGGCCACCGTCTCGGTCGGCTCGCTCAGGTCGAGCGCGTCGGGCGCGACGTAGTACGACCGCACGGTACCCCCGCCGATGACAACGCCGTCGCACGTCAGGGTGCACACCGAAAGCGCTGTCCCGCTGTCGCGAGGGCCGAGCGGCCGTCCGGACGCGACGACGGGGGAAGCGCCGATCGCGGTCGCCCGCTCGCTTCCCTCGGGACTCAGCTCGATGGCCAATTCCGTGGACACCGTCCACTCGGCGCCGCGATGCCGGAAGTGGTTGGACAATCCGCTGACCGCATCGATGAGCACGCCGAGTGGGCCGATGGTCGGCAGATTGGTGAAAGGATTGCGCATGCCCGCCAGCGGCATCGACATCTCCACGACGGCGGACTCCTGATCCGCGATCAATACCTCGATCCCGAACCGCCGAAGCAGATGGATCGGAGTCTCGATGTCATGGCCGGCGTCCCGGCTCACATCCGTCATTCGAGAAGGTCGACGACGGTGGACAATTCGGAACCCGTCAGCACGAATTCCTCCGCCTTCTGCAGGTGCTTCTTCCACAGCTCGCCGGCCTTCTCGGCCTCGCCCGCCTTGATCAGGTCCAGCACCATGCGGTGGGTCTTCGCGGACCGGCGGACCGCCTGCTCTGCGCGAGCACCTTCGGTGGGCTGCAGCGAGCGATTCGCCTTCTCGACGATGTGATGCAGCATGTCACTGACGATCTGCAAGGTCTTGTTGCCCGACAGGCGTGCGATGGCGGCGTGGAAGTCCGTCAGTTGGACCACGGCATCGCTGCCCGGTTTCAACTGCTCCTCGGCTTCGACGATCTTCTCCAACTCCGCGATCACTTTTGCGTTGCGCTCTTTGGCCAGCTGCACGACCATCGGCGTCTCGAGAGCCATTCGCGCGTCGTAGACGTCTTTGAGCGTCACGCCCTCGTACTCGAGAATCACTCCGGCATAACGGGCAAGCGTCTCGCGCCGCGGGCGGGTGACCCGGGCGCCGCCACGTACGCCACGCTGCACGACGATGAGCGACTCCGACTCGAGGACGCGGAATGCCTCGCGCAACGTCGGCCGTGACACGCCGAACCGCTCCATGAGTTCGGACTCCGGGGGGAGCATCGTCCCTTCGGCGATCTCGCCGCGGATGAACATCCTGCGCAGCACGGTGGCCACGCGATCGGCCATCTTCGGCTCGCGAAGGCTGGTGACCTCCATATCGACCCTCCACGGATAGTCGTAATCAACTAACTGTTTGAAGGTTAGCCGACCGGGCCTGCCCAAGCCGTCAGCGCGCACCCTCAGTGAGCAAGCTCATCGTCAAAAGCCCATCGCGCGGCCCATCAGGTCCTTCATGATCTCCGTGGTGCCCGCATAAAGCCGCTGCACCCGCGAGTCACGCCACAGCCGCGCCACCTCGTATTCGTTGATGTAGCCGTAGCCGCCGTGCAGCTGCAGGCACCGATCGAGGATCTCCCACTGCACCTCGGAGGTCCACCATTTCAGGCCCGCCGCGTCGGCGTCGGAGAGGGCGCCCTCGTTGACCGCGAGCACGCACTGGTCGAGATACGTCTGCGCGGCATCGAGTTTCACCTGCATCTCGGCGATGAAGTGCCGGTTGACTTGGAACGTACCGATCGGCTGGCCGAAGGCCGTGCGCTCCAGTGCATAAGCCTTGGTGAGCTCGAGTGCTCGCCGCGCTGCGGGTAACGCATAGCAGGCCACACCGACTCGCTCGAAGGGCAGGTTGGACACCAGATGATAGAAGCCGCGATTCAGCTCCCCCACGAGGTTCTCCTTCGGCACTCTGACGTTGTCGAAGAACAACTCTGCGGTGTCAGCGGAGAACTGCCCGATCTTGTCGAGTTTGCGACCGCGGGTAAAACCCTCCATACCGTCTTCGATCATCAGCAGGCTGATGCCTTTGCGCCCCGCCGCCGGATCGGTCTTCACCGCTGCGAGCACGAGCTTCGACAGCAGACCGTTGCTGATGAACGTCTTCTGCCCGTTGACGATCCAGTGATCGCCCTCGTCGCGGGCGGTGGTCTTGATGCCGGCAAGATCGGACCCCGCCGCCGGCTCGGACATCGCAATCGAACCGATGTACTCCCCGGAGATGAACTTCGGCAGCCAACGCGCCTTCTGTTCCTCGGTGGTCAAGCCGTTGAGATACGGCATCAGGATGTCGTTCTGGACACCGAGGCCGATGCCGACGGAGCCGGTCATGAACATCTCCTCGGAGATGATCTGGTTGAACCGGAAGTCCTTCACACCGAGTCCGCCGTACTTCTCGTCGAACTCCCAGCCGATCAGACCATGCTCGCCCGCGGCCAGCCACGCCTCACGGCTGACCTTGCCGTCGCGTTCCCACTTCTCCACGTTGGGAACGCACTCTCGCTCGAAGAACTCCCGCGCGGTGGCGCGGAAGTCGTCGTGTACCTCGTCGAAAATGTTGCGGCGCATGATTCCTCAGTCCAGGTTGATGATCGCGGGAAGGGCGCGTCCGGGCGCGAAGGTGTCGAACAGGCGGTCGCCCAGCAGCGACTCCAGCTGCGAGTAGGAGCCGCACAGCGCATCGATCTGAAAGCCTCGCTTCACGTATCGATGGAGGTCGTGTTCGGCGGTCAACCCGACCGCCCCGCACACCTGCAAGACGGCATCGGCGACGCCGCGGTGTGCCCGACCCGCTGCAACCTTCGCGGCTTGGGCCGACAACACCCCGCCGTAGCGCCACGAGTCCTCGAGAAGTGCCCGCGCGCCTTCCAATTTGGCCGCGGCAGCCGCCAGGGCATGGCGGGGGGACTGCAACGAGCCGATCGGCGAACCGAACTGGACGCGGACGCTGACGTGTTCGACGGCGATGTGCAGTGCCTGGTCCGCCAACGCCACGAGTTCGGTCGCCAGCGAGCGATGCGCCGCCGCGATCGCGCGGCCCCACTCGGTTGACGCCTCGATGAGGTGGCCGTCGGCGGCTCCCTCGACGTGACTCCAGATCACACTTGCGTCGAATGTGTCGAGTCGTTCACTTCGCAGCTGGTCGGCGTCGACGACGGCGACGGAGACCGTTCCCATGGCGCCAGAGACCGGAACCAGGACGCGGCCGCGTGGCGGACCGAGCAGGATGCCTTTTACGTGACCCTCGTTCGAACTGGGCGTGGACCCGTGGGACAGCGCGGGCAGCACGACGGCATCAACCGGCGAATCCACCAACGACGCCAGTTCGGCCAGCATGACGCGGTCCAGCGCGTCGGTCAGCGCCAGGGTCCGCCCCTGCGCCCGGAACAACAGCGCACACGCGTCCACCGGGTATTCGGATTCAATGTCCGACCAGCCGAGCTCGGCCAGCAGCGGACCGATGGCGACATGGTCCTGCTTGGCCGCGATTTCCTCGAACAGGCGGAAAACCGCCTCTTCGATCATGGGCCACGATTCGTCGGTTGGATTTGCCCCTCGCATGCGCAGGGTCACGATGCGCGCCTTTCCTTCGGCAACCCGAGAATGTGGTCGGCGATGAGCCCGCGCTGAACCTCGGCGGTGCCGCCCATGATCGTGGCGGCCCGCGAGTACCACCACTCCGCGCGGGCGGTGTCGAGCTCGGCGGTGCCACCCCCGGTGCCGACCATCATGTGGTCTCGCGCGACGTCAAGGATCAGGTCGTTGACCGCGCGCTCGGCCTCGCTGCAGAGCAGCTTGTCGATGCTGCTCTCGGGGCCCACGGACTCGCCGGCGGCCAGCTTGCGCACGGTGGTGGCGGCACGCGCCTGCGCCGTGATGACGTCGACATAGACGCGCGCGAACCGTTCCCGCTCGGCCGAACCCGTCCCACGGGCGACCATGTATTCGCGCAGCCGTCCCAACTCCATCAGCACCTTGTTCAGCGCCGCGTAGCCGTACATGCCGCGCTCGTACTGCATCAGGAACATCGTCACGGCCCAGCCGGCGCCGACCTCGCCGACCAGCCGTTCCGGTAGCACCCGGACGTCGTCGAAGAACACCTCGGCGAGTTCGCGCCGCCCGCTGGCCAACGCGATCGGCCGCACCGTCACGCCGGGTGCGTCCGTGTCGATCAGCATCATCGTCAGGCCGCGGTGTCTGCTCTCCGGCGACCCGGTGCGGACGAGGACGCAGAGCCGCTTGGCCGTGCCGCCTTGAGAAGTCCAGATCTTCTGGCCGTTGACGACAAATCCCCCCTCGCCGTCGTCGGTCGCCCGGGTGCGCAGGGAGGCCAGGTCGCTGCCGGACTCCGGCTCGGAAAAGCCCTGTCCCCACCATTCGGTGCCGTCGAGGTAGCGGGGAAGGTACTCGCCGGCCAGGTGTGGGGCGAACTTCAGGATCGCCGGGCCCATCACCTCCAAGGTCCACGCCTGCGCCGGGATCGGAAGCATGGCGTTCGCGAGTTCCTCGTAGAGGACGGCACGGTGAATCTCGTTGCCGCCCAAGCCACCGGCCACCTCGGGCCAGCCGTAGCGGTTCCAGCCATCGGCGTGCAACCGTGCCATTACCGCCGCATCATGCTCGAGCCCGTCCTCGGCGGTCGCGTACGCAGCGGCGCGCCATTCGTCGGCGCAGTCGAGGCTGCGCAGATACTGGCGTAGATCTTGGCGGAAGATCGCGACCTGCGACACGTAGTCGACACCGCTCCCGGTGTCGTCGACGGCGTCAAGCACTGCGCACCCCTTGTTCAGTAATGGGATCCAGCCTAGGCTCGAATCAGCTAAACAGTTATCTATAAGAGGTACACTAGGCCGCGCCCACAGTCCAGCAGGAGGAAATGCCAATGACGGCATCGCCGGTTGACGCAACAACCGTCCAGTTCAACCCTGAAACTCGTCTCTATATTGACGGCAGGCTGCGGGACTCGTCCACGGGCAAGACCGTCGACAACGTCAACCCGGCGACCGAAGAGGTGCTCGGAACCTGCACGGATGCGGGCGCCGAGGACATGGAACAGGCGATCGCGGCCGCCCGGCGCGCATTCGACAGCACCGACTGGTCGACCGACCACGAATTCCGGAAGCGCTGCCTGCTGCAGCTGCACAACGCGTTGCAGGAGGAGAAGGAGGACATCCGCGCCGAACTGATCGCCGAGGTCGGGTCGACGGTGGGGATGACCTATATCGCGCAACTGGAGTGGCCGTTGGCCGACGCGGTGAGGTGGCCCGCGGAGTACATCTCGAAGTTCGCGTGGGAGCGGATGCTCGACCAGGACGCCAAGATGGGGGTTCCGTACAACCGCGTCGTCGTCAAGGAGGCGATGGGGGTGGTCGGAGCCATCACCCCGTGGAATTTCCCGTTCGAGATCATCAGCAACAAGGTCGGCCAGATTCTGGCCACCGGAAACACCATGGTCCTCAAGCCGGCGATCGAGACGCCGTGGAGCGCGCTGCGGTGGGGCCGGATCATCGCCGAGAAGACCGACATCCCGCCCGGTGTGGTCAACATCGTTGCGGCGTCCGACAACAACGTCGCTCAGGTACTCGCCACCGATCCGCGGATCGACATGGTGTCCTTCACCGGTTCGACGGCGGTGGGCAAGCTCATCCAGCGCCTGTCCGCGGACACGATGAAGCGCAACATGCTCGAACTCGGCGGCAAGTCGGCGTACCTGGTGCTCGACGACGCCGATCTCGACATGGCGTTGCCCGGATGCATTGGCGCGCTGATGCATTCCGGCCAGGGCTGCGCGCTCGCCACCCGAATGCTGGTGCCGCGCTCGCTGTACGGGCAAGCCGTCGAGGTGGCCACCGCCACCTTCGGTGCGCTCAGCGTCGGTGACCCGTCGGATCCGAACACCTTCTGCGGACCGCTGGTGTCGGCCAAGCAGCGGGACCGGGTGCTCAACTACATCGAGGCCGCCAAGCGCGAGGGTGGCCGCGTCACCGTCGGTGGGGGGGTGCCGGACGGATTGGACCGCGGCTACTTCGTGGCGCCGACGGTCGTTGCGGACGTCGAACCGGCTCACACGATCTTCCAGGAGGAGGTCTTCGGCCCGGTCCTTTCGATCACCCCGTACGAGGGCGGCGACGACGCCGCCGTCGAGTTGGCGAACAACTCCCGCTACGGTCTGGCCGGCGCCATCATGGGCTCCACCGAGCGGGCCATGGCCGTCGCGCGTCGCATCCGCACCGGCTCGCTGATGATCAACACCGGCATGTATTACGGCGCCGACGCGCCGTTCGGCGGCTACAAGATGAGTGGCATCGGGCGCCAGAACGGCCACGAGGGCTTCGAACAGTACCTGCAAACCAAGACGATCGGATATCCCCTCGCATGACCGACATCCTCAATGGGGTTCGCGTAGTCGAACTCGCCGCGTGGAGCTTCGTCCCGGCAGCGGGTGCAGTGCTCGCCGACTGGGGCGCCGATGTCATCAAGGTGGAGCACCCGGAGACCGGTGATCCACAGCGCGGGCTGATCAGCTCGGGGATCGTCACGGGCGCCGGGGGCGTCAACCACTTCATCGAGCAGCCGAACCGGGGCAAGCGCAGCATCGGCCTGGACTCGTCGAGCCCCGAGGGTCTCGAGGTGTTGATGAAACTCATCGAAACCGCTGATGTGTTCCTGACGAATCTGCTGCCGGACTCGCGCCAGCGGATGGGCATCGACGTCGAGCAAGTGCGCGCCCGCAACCCGAAAATCATCTATGCCCGCGGCCACGGCTACGGAACCAAGGGCGACCTCGCGACGCAGGGCGGTTTCGACTTGGCCGCCTATTGGGCACGTGGGGGGATCGGCGAGGCCTACGCCGCCGGTGACGGCTCGTACCCGCCGGTGCAGCGGCCCGCATTCGGCGACGTGTATGGCGGGTTTGCCATCGCCTCCGGCATCGTGGGCGCACTGTACAAGCGCGAACGCACGGGGGAGCCGTCGGTGGTGGACGTGTCGCTCCTCAGTTCGGCGATCTGGCAGTTGGGCCCCGACATCGTCGGCGCGGGCATCACCGGACACGACATCCCGAAGTTCCAGTTGGCGGAGATGCCCAATCCGGTGGCCAGCATCTACCAGACGCGCGACGGGCGCCATCTCGCCTTCGTGCTGCTGCAGGCGGACCGGTTCTGGGCCGACTTCTGCACGCGACTCGGGCGGCCCGACCTGATCGCCGATGAGCGGTTCGCCAACGCCATGGTGCGGTTCCAAAACCGCGCCGAGTGCATCGTCGAACTGCGAAAGACGATCGGCCAGCATGACCTGGCGCACTGGGAGGGGGCGTTCAAGGGCTTCGACGGCGTGTGGGACGTGATGCGCACCGCGCGCGAGATCCACGACGACCCACAGGTGCTGGCCAACGGTTACCTGCCCCGCACCACCGACGCCAACGGCAATGAATTCGCGCTCGCGGGCAGCCCAGTGCAGTTCGACGAGACGCCTCTGGAATTGAGATGCGCGCCGGGACACGGCGAGCACACCGATGCGCTGTTGGCCGAGCTGGGCTTCAGCGAGGACGACATCATCGATCTCAAAGTCAAATCGGTTGTGCTGTAGTGGCATCCGATGACCTGGCCCGCAGATTCCTGCACGTCAATCTGAACTGTGAGTCCTTAGACGCGACCGAGCGACTCTACTCGGGCATTCTGGGACTGTCGGCGAGGATGCGCACCGACCCGACGGTGCCAACCAACGGCGCCATCCTCGGCATCGACGACGAAACGTACTGTTCCACTGCGTTCCTCTACGATGCGCGGGGAGGACGCAACGGCTGTGCGCTGGAGGCGATCGAGTTCGAATCCCCGCCGCTGGCGCGCGACGAACGCACCGAACCGACCAGACCGGGCATTCGCGCGGCGCTCATGTGGGTCGCCGATCTGGACAATGCGATTGTGGCCTTGCGCGATTCGGGACTATCGGTCGGCGATCCGGTTGACGGGCTCATCTCGGACGCGAAATCGGTACTCGCACTCGATCCCGACGGAGTTGTCGTCGAGTTGGCCCAGGCCCCAGGCGATCTGGATGCGTCGGACGGGGCCCTGTTCTCCGGGGTGCAGATCATGGCCATTGACGCCCCCGCCACCGCCGAGTTTTTAACGGCGATCGGCTTCGTCGAAGTGGAAGCGCCGAAGACGGTACCGGTTTCGGCTAACCAATTGGCGCCCAGAGGTTCTGCCGATTCGGTCGAATGTCTGGTCGCGCGGTTCGCGCTCCCCGAGGACCGACAGCGGTTCGCCGTCACGGTGGTCCAGCATCCAGAAACGGCGACTGACGCACCGGTGCCGTGGGGCGGCAACCGTCAAGGTCTGTATCGTTGCGCACTGCGGGTCGAGAACGTGGAGAAGGCGCTGGCGGCTGTGCCGAAATCGGTTGAACAGGTGGGTGATCCGGTGTGGTGCCCGCTACCGGGAACCAAGATCGACGGGCTGTACATCGCGTTTCTGCGGTCACCGGATGGCGTGGTGTTCGAGTTCGTCGAGCGACCGCTGAAGTTTTTCAGCAAGTGACCCAACGCGGAATTCAACGATCGAGGAGTGATATGTCGGCCGAACTCAACGAACTCAGCCCCCGCCCGCCTGACGGTGACTGGCTGGGCACGCCCTTTCTGAGATTCGAACGCGAGGGTGGCTTCGCGGTCCTGGTGCTCGACCGCCCGGCGGCACGCAATGCGATGACTCCGGCGATGTACTTCGGTATTCGCTACGCCATCTCGCGGGTCAATTCGGACGAGAACCTCGCGGGGCTGCTGATCACCGGCACAGGCGATGTATTCGCCCCTGGCGGCGATCTCGCCCAAGGCGCCGAGGACAATTGGATGGACTTCGCCGCGACGTTGGGCATGGACGTCACACCGTTCGACACTCTGCGCCAGTCGGCAAAGCCCGTCGTCGCCGCTGTGAACGGTCTCGCTCAGGGTGGCGGACTCCAGATCGCGCTTTGCAGTGACATGGCTGTGGTCAGCGACCGGGCGACGTTCCGAGTGCCCGAGTTGTACCGCGGAATTGCGGACACCTATTACAGCCACATGCTCGCCAGGGTGATCGGACCTGTTCGCACGCGGGATTTGATGTTCACCGGCCGGGTGTTGTCCGCCGAGGAGGCGGTTGACTGGGGTCTGGTCGCCCGGATGGTTCCCCACGACGACCTGATGGAAGCCGCGCGCGACGTTCTCGCCCAGTGCTGTCGGACGGCGCCGCAGGCGCGTGCCCTCATCAAGTCCAGTCTCGACAAC
>NZ_LZKD01000121.1:0-15438 GCF_001668695.1 Mycobacterium sp. E2497 | reverse complement strand
TCGGCCGGGTGACGAGCTCGACCGCCAGCGCGGCGCACCGGCGCAGCTCGGGCGGTAGCTTGCCGATCCGGGTGGCCCGGTGCGGTGTCAGCTCGAGTTCCTCGAGAACCTGGCTGACCACGCGGTCTCGTTGCTCGGGCGAAACATCTTGCGGCAGGCGCATTTCGGCGGCGTATCGCACGACCCGCTCGACGGTCAGCTGCCGGTGCAAGCGGTCGTCCGGCGACACGATGCCGATGCGGCTGCGCATGGACTGCGGCTCGGCGTGCACGTCGTGGCCGTCGACGGTGACGCGGCCGGAGCTGAGTTGCCTGGTGCCGGCGAGCAGTCCGAGCAGCGCGGAGTTGCGCGCGGCCGAGGGCCCGACGACCGCGGTGAACGCGCCCGGACGCGCCGTGAAGGAGATATCCGACAGCGTCTCGCGCCCGTCGACGGTGAGTCCGAGCCGGTACGCGGCGACTCCGACGGTGCGGGCGTCGGCCTTGAGCGGCAGGCGGTAGGTGGCGTTCGGCTCCGCCGTGCGAATCGAAGGACGCGCGACGCGCAGTTTCGAGGTGACCATCCGTTCGATCAGCCCCGGACCGCCCGTGTCCTGAGCGGCGGGCTGAGCGGGCGGCGCGGGGTGCGGCTGAGCGGGCGGGGCGGGGGGTTCGGCCGCCGGCGGTTGTGGCGGCACGACGGGCATCCGCTGCGTCTCGCGCTGTGTCGGGGCCCGCAGGTTGGGGCCGTGCGGGCGGGGCGGTGGCGGCGCGACCGGAAAAGGAGGCGGCGGGTGAGCCCCGGGCCGGGGCGCCGGGCGCTGAGCCGGGGCCGGCGGACCTGCGGGCTGCGCGATCTGGAAGACCAGCCGCGGGCCCCGCTGCGGATCACCGACACTGATCGCCTGGCCGTCGCGGATGTGCACCGTCGACGCCCGCGCGCCGTCGACGAAGATCCCGTGGTGGCTCAGGTCGATGGCCACCCACTGGGTGCCGGCGAACCGCAGCACCATCTCCGGCCCGGGCGGTGGCGGCGGCGAGCCCGGGTTTCCGAGGCGCTCGAGGGCGATGTCGCAGCCCGGGCCGTAGCCGACGATCACGTCGCGCCCCGGGGCGAAGTCGAACCTCATGGGCCCGACCCACACGGTCAACGGGGAGGCCCTGAACGCGGAAGCCTCGGTCCGCATCGCCCGCCCCCTTTCGTCACCGGTCAGCTCGACTTAGTGTCTACCCGCTGGCCGCGGCCTCTTCACCGGTTTAAGCCCTCACAGCGTGCTACGCCGCCCGGCCGGCGACGCATTGTCGAGGAGCCGGCGCAATACCTGGACCGCGTCCGTGAGCACCCGGCGGTCGCCCGGTTCGAGGAGCGCGAGTTGGGGTTCGATCGCGGCGGCGCGGTCGGCGCGGACCGCGTTGAGCATGCGTTTGCCCTGAGGGGTGATGCGGATCCGGACGGCGCGCGCATCCCCCGGGTCGATGGTCCGGGTGACCAGGCCGGCCTCCTCGAGCCGGCGCACCTGGGTGGTCATGGTCGGTTGGGAGCAGTGGTCGACGGTCGCGAGATCACCGATGCGGGCTTCCCCGTGAGCTTCGATCGTGGCGAGCAGCCTGGCCTGCGCCGCGGGCAAGGGCATCTGGATGCGCTGGGTGGCCAGCCGGTTGAGCCGCGCCACCACGGCGAGCAGATCCGCTCCCAGCTGCTGGGCCTCGACGTGTGCGGTATCGACAACTCTGTCCATGTGCCCATCGTTCCATAGCTTTGCTAACTGAGACGAGAGGCGCCGGCCCGAACTGGGCCGGAAGTCACGAAGTGTATGACGCGACTCGGCGCGGCGGGCTGGCACAATCAGTGAAGTGAATGCCCGTCGCCCCGTCCGTTCGCACCATCGGGGTGGGCCGTTACGACCGGCCGAATTGGCACAGGCCTCCGTGATGGGGGCGCTGTGCGCGGTGATCTCGATCGTCGCCGGGGTGATCCCGTTCGCGCAGGGTTTGGCGCTGTTGGGCACCGTGCCCATGGGGCTGCTGACCTACCGTTACCGCCTCCGGGTGCTCATCGCCGCGACGTTTGCTGCCGGAACTCTGGCCTTCCTTATCTCTGGATTGGGCAGTTTCCTGACCGTCATCAACTGCGCCTACATCGGCGGCTTGACCGGAATCGTCAAACGCCGGGGCAGGGGCACACCGACCGTGACGTTCGCGTCCCTGATCGCCGGCTTCTTCGTCGCCGTCGCCACGGTCGGCATGCTGGCGGTGCTGAATCGGTTGCGCCATCTGATCTTCCAGGTGATGACCGCCAACGTGGACGGTGTCGTGGCGTTCCTCGACCGGGTGAATCTCGGGTGGCTCGGCGTCGACGTCAAGCGGGTCTTCGAATTCGGGTTGCAGTATTGGCCGTGGCTGATGCTCGGCTATGTCACCTACGGCGTCGTGGTGTCGTCGTTGATCGGTTGGTGGGCGCTGTCCCGCCTCCTGGATCGGATGGGCAACGTTCCGGATGTGCACAAACTGGACGCTCCGGACGAGCCGCCCGACGCCCCGATCGGGCCCGTGCCGGTGCGGCTCGACAAGGTGCGGTTCCGCTACCCGCACGCCCAGCAGGACGCGTTGCGTGAGCTCAGCATGGAACTGCAAGTCGGAGAACACGTTGCCGTCATCGGCGCCAATGGGTCCGGCAAGACCACGTTGACGCTGATCCTGGCGGGCCGGCCCCCGACATCGGGCACCGTGCGGCGCCCCGGAGCGGTGGGGTTGGGCATGGTGGGCGGCACGGCGCTTGTCCTGCAGCACCCGAAGAGCCAGGTGCTGGGCACCCGGGTGGCCGATGATGTCGTCTGGGGGCTGCCGCCGGGCACCGCGGTCGACGTCGACCATTTGTTGCGCGAAGTAGGGCTCGAGGGTTTCGGCGAACGGGACACCGGAAGCCTGTCCGGCGGGGAGTTGCAGCGCCTCGCCCTCGCCGCGGCGCTGGCCCGAGAACCGGCGCTGCTGATCGCCGACGAATTCACCAGCATGATCGACCGAGAGGGCCGTAACGTCTTGTTGAACGTGCTGTCGGGCCTTCCCCAACGGCATCGAACCGCCCTGGTGCACATCACGCATTTCGACAACGAGGCCGCGTCGGCGGACCGGACGATCAACCTCAGCGATTCCCCGGACAACACCGTTGTGGTCGAGACGGCCCCGCCCCCCGCCCCGGTCCCCGCGGTGAAGTGGGGCTCGAACAAGCCGGTGCTCGAAATCATCGGCGTCGGACACGAATACAACAGCGGGACACCGTGGGCGAAGACCGCGCTGCGCGACATCAACCTCGTCGTGGAGCAGGGTGACGGGATCTTGATTCACGGCGGCAACGGCTCGGGCAAGTCGACGCTGGCGTGGATCATGGCCGGGCTGACCGTTCCCACCAACGGCGCCTGCTTGATCGACGGCGAGCCCATCCGGGAGCACGTCGGCGCGGTGGCGCTGTCATTTCAGACGGCGCGGCTGCAATTGATGCGCAGTCACGTCGGCCTGGAACTTGCCTCCGTGGCGGGCTTTTCCGACGATGACGAAGACCGGGTGGTCGCCGCCCTTGCCGCGGTCGGGCTGGAACCCGCGATGGGCAAGCGGCGCATCGATCAGCTCAGCGGCGGCCAGATGCGGCGGGTGGTCCTGGCCGGCCTGCTGGCGTGTTCGCCGCGCGTGCTGATCCTCGACGAGCCGCTGGCCGGGTTGGACGTCGCCAGCCAGCGGGGCCTGCTGCGCGTGCTGGCGGATCTGCGCCGTCACCGGGGCCTGACCGTAGTTGTCATTTCCCACGACTTCGTCGGTTTGGAAGCCGTGTGCACGCGGACCGTGCATCTGCAGAAGGGCGCGCTGCAAGCGGTGTCGGCCACCGCCGCGGCCGGGGGTGTGGCGTGACCGCAACCTCCGCCTCGGCCCCCAGGAGGAGTCGGCGCACCTCCCGGCCGGTGGTGCTATTGGTTCCGGTGCCGGGCAGGTCCCCCATCCACAACCTGTGGGCCGGAACCAAACTCCTGGTGGTATTCGGTGTTTCGGTGTTGCTCACCCTGTTTCCGGGCTGGGTGACCATCGGGTCGGTGGCGGCGCTGGTGCTGGCGGCGGTCTGGATCGCTCACATCCCGCGGGGGGCGCTTCCGTCGGTTCCGCGGTGGCTGTGGATCCTCCTCACACTGGGTTTCGTGACCGCCGCGCTGGCCGGTGGTAGTCCGATGCTGACCATCAACGGGGCCCACATCTGGCTCGGCGGGGCGTTGAACTTCCTGCGGATCTCCGCGTTATCGGTGGTTCTGCTCGGGCTGGGGGCGATGGTGTCCTGGACCACCAACGTCGCCGAAATCGCGCCCGCCCTGGCGATTTTGGGCCGCCCGTTCAAGTTGTTGCGGATTCCGGTGGACGAGTGGGCGGTGGCCCTGGCCCTGGCGCTGCGTGCCTTCCCGTTGCTGATCGAGGAATTCCAGGTGCTCTACGCCGCCCGTCGACTGCGGCCCAACCACATGCCGACGAGTCGCAAGGCGCGGGTCAGGCAGACGGCGGGTAACTCGATCGACCTGGTCGCCGCCGCCATCGTGGTGACCCTGCGCCGGGCCGACGAGATGGGCGATGCGATCACCGCTCGCGGCGGCATCGGCCAGCTCTCCGCCGATCCCGCGCGGCCGAAACTGGGGGACTGGGTCACGCTCGGCGTCACCGTCGCGGTCAGCGGTGCTGCGGTGGCGATCGAGACGATATTCCACCTGACGGCCTAGGCCCTCGCGTAGCGTGAGCGGGTGGCCGACATCCACCGGACTCGCGCGATCGCGGCACGCATCGGCGACGTCTGGGAAACACTCGCAGACTTCGGGTCGATCAGTTCGTGGGCCGGCAACGTCGATCACTCGTGCATCTTGTACTCCGGGCCCGACGGACCCGGCGTCGGCACGGCCCGCCGGGTGCAGGTCAAGCGCGACGCCCTCGTCGAGCGCATCATCGAATTCGACCCGCCCCGCGCCCTCGCCTACGACATCGAAGGCCTGCCACGCCGCCTGCGCAGGGTGTCCAACCGCTGGACGCTGGCACCCGCCGGCGGTGAGTCGGCCGCGACCACCCTGGTGACCCTCACCAGCACCGTCGAAATCGGCCCGCACGCAATGCAACAGCTGGCCGAACTCGTTCTGTGCCGCCTCCTCGTGCGACAGTCCGAGGCGATGCTCGCCGGCCTGGCGAATCGATTGGAGCACGCTGGTGTCTGATCGCCCCGACGTCGTCATCATCATGACCGACGAGGAACGCGCGGTGCCGCCGTACGAGGCTCCCGACGTGCTCGCGTGGCGCGACCGGACGCTCGGCGGCCGCAAGTGGTTCGACGACCACGGCGTCAGCTTCACCCGGCACTACACCGGATCGCTGGCCTGCGTGCCAAGCCGCCCAACGATTTTCACCGGGCACTACCCCGACCTGCACGGCGTCACCCAGACCGATGGCATCGGAAAGACCGCCGGCGATTCGCGCATGCGCTGGTTGCGCCAGGGTGAGGTGCCCACACTGGGCAATTGGTTCCGCGCCGCCGGATACGACACCCATTACGACGGCAAGTGGCACATCTCGCACGCCGATATCACCGACCCGGCGACCGGCCGACCGCTGGCCACCAATGACAAGAACGGCGCCGTCGACGCCGCCGCGGTGCGGCGCTACCTGGTCGCAGATCCGCTGGGGCGGTTCGGTTTCTCCGGGTGGGTCGGTCCGGAGCCGCACGGGGCGGCGTTGGCCGACGCCGGCGTGCGCCGCGACCCGCTGATCGCCGACCGGGTGGTCGCCTGGCTGGCCGATCGTTACGCCCGCCGCCGCCAGGGCGATCCCGCCGCGTTGCGTCCGTTCCTCTTGGTGGCCAGCTTCGTCAATCCCCACGACATCGTGTTGTTCCCGGCCTGGTCGCGCCGGAGCCCGGTCAAGCCGTCGCCGCTCGACCCGCCCGCGGTGCCCGCCGCGCCCACCGCGCAGGAAGACCTGTCCACCAAGCCGGCGGCGCAGATCGCGTTCCGCGAGGCCTATTACTCCGGCTATGGCCCCGCACCCGCGATCGAGCGGACCTATGAGCGCAACGCGCAGCGCTACCGCGACCTGTACTACCGGCTGCACGCCGAGGTGGACGGCCCGCTCGATCGCGTCAGGCGGGCGGTCACCGAAGGCGGTTCGGGCGACGCGGTATTGGTGCGCACCGCCGACCACGGCGACCTGCTGGGCGCCCACGGCGGCCTGCACCAGAAGTGGTTCAACCTGTACGACGAGGCCACCCGCGTTCCCTTCGTCATCGCGCGCATCGGCGAGCGGTCGACGCGGCCACGCCGCGTCACGGCGCCGACCTCACACGTCGACCTGGTCCCCACCCTGCTGGCGGCGGCGGGCGTCGACGTCGCCGCGGCGGCCGCCACGCTGGCCGAGTCGTTCTCGGAAGTGCACCCGCTGCCCGGGCGGAACCTCATGCCGATCGTGGACGGCGCGGCGGCGGACGAGACACGCGCCGTCTACCTGATGACCCGCGACAACATGCTCGAAGGGGACAGCGGCGCATCGGGATTGGCGCGGCGGCTGAAGCGGACCGTCGATCCGCCCGCGCCGCTGCGCATCCGAGTGCCGGCCCACACCGCCTCCAACTTCGAGGGGTTGGTGGTCCGCGTCGACGAGACGGCGGCCACCGGTGGCGCGGGCCACCTGTGGAAGCTGGTGCGTACCTTCGACGACCCGAGCACCTGGACGGAGCCCGGGGTGCGGCACTTGGCGGCCAACGGGCTCGGCGGAGACGCGTACCGCACGTCCCCGCTCGACGACCAGTGGGAGCTGTACGACCTCACCGCCGATCCGATCGAAGCCGTCAACCGGTGGGCCGATCCCGACCTGCATGCCCTGCGCGCGCACCTGCGAGCGCGGCTCAAACACGTCCGGGCCGACTCCGTTCCGGAGCGAAACGTACCGTGGCCCTACGCCTCTCGCCGCCCATCCGGCGCGCGGCCGTCGATGCTGAAGCGGTTGATCGGCAACGTCGTGACGCCGCGGCGCCCAGGCTAAGTCCGCATCCGGTCGATGAGGTTCGACAACACCACGATGCTCTCGCTGCGCTCGATGTCCGCGCTCGACCGGATCCGCTCGAGGGCGGCCTCCAGGTGGCGCATGTCGCGCGCCAGCACGTGCAGGATGGCGTCCGACGTGCCGGTCACCGTCGCGGCGCTGACCACCTCGGGCATGTCCACCCAGGCCGCCCGCAGCCGGTCCGGCGCGATCGTGCCGTGGCAGAACACCTGCACGTAGGCTTCCGTGTTCCAGCCGAGCGCATTGCGGTCGACGATCGTGGTGAAGCCCTTGATGACGCCGGCGTCGAGCATCCGGTCGACGCGCCGCTTGACCGCCGGGGCAGACAGATTCACCTTTTCGCCGATCTCGGCGAACGTTGCACGCGCGTGCTCGGTCAGCTCGGCCAGGATGCGGGCGTCGGTCTCGTCGAGGCGCTCCATCACCCTTCCCTTCGATCGGGCGCAATGAATCGGTGGCGAAGCCACTCTTACGCAATAAATCGCCTATAGACACGCAATATATAGCGTTTGATTGTGTCAGGATGCCGAAATACCGTTGATCTATGACGGAACAATACGTGGTGGCGGCCGGGTCCGGCTCGGCACCCGGCCGCCGGGTCCGCACGCCCCGCGCCCGCCGGTACGCGATGACGCCGCCGGCGTTCTTCGCCGTCGAGTACGCGATAAACCCCTGGATGGACGTCGCCACACCCGTCGACGTCGGCCGCGCGCAGGCCCAGTGGGACGACCTGCGCACCACCTACCTTCGGTTAGGGCATCAGGTCGAGGTGATCGGGCCGGCGCCGGGGCTTCCGGACATGGTGTACGCCGCCAACGGCGGATTCATCGCCGGCGATGTCGCGATCGTCGCGAGGTTTCGATTCGCGGAGCGGGCCGGCGAGTCGCAGGCCTACGCCCAATGGATGTCTTCGCTCGGGTACCGCCCCGTGTCCACCCGTCACGTCAACGAGGGGCAGGGCGACTTGCTGATGATCGGCGAAACGGTGTTGGCGGGCTACGGCTTTCGCACCGACCGGCGTGCGCACGCGGAGATTTCCGCGGCGCTGAGGGTGCCGGTGGTCTCGCTGGAGTTGGTCGATCCGCGCTTCTACCATCTCGACACCGCGCTGGCCGTACTCGACGACCATACGATCGCGTTCTACCCGCCGGCGTTCAGCACCGCGGCGCAGGACCAACTGCGCGCGCTGTTTCCCGACGCGATCGTGGTCGGCAGCGCCGACGCGTTCGTGCTGGGCCTCAACGTCGTCTCCGACGGACTGCGCGTCGTCCTTCCCTCGGCGGCAACGGGTTTCGCCGGGCAATTGCGCGAAGCCGGCTTCGAGCCCGTCGGCGTCGACCTGTCCGAGCTCCTCAAGGGTGGCGGCTCGGTCAAGTGCTGCACATTGGAGTTGTTTCCATGACGATCCTCGATGCTCGGACGTCCACCCGAACGCAGGCCGCGATCGGCCTGGTCGAACGCCATGCCGCGCACAACTATTCGCCGTTGCCCGTGGTGGCGGTCAGCGCCGAGGGTGCCTGGATCACCGATGTCGAGGGCCGGCGCTACCTGGACTGCCTGGCCGCCTACTCGGCGGTCAACTTCGGCCATCGCAACCCCGAGATCACCGCGACGGCCCATGCGCAGCTCGACACCGTCACGTTGGTGAGCCGCGCGTTCCACTGCGACGCGCTCGGCCCGTTCTGCGCCGCCCTCGCGCGGCTGTGCGGCAAGGACCTGGTGTTGCCGATGAACTCGGGCGCCGAAGCGGTGGAGAGCGGCCTCAAGGTCGCACGCAAATGGGGTACCGACGTCAAGGGCGTCCCCGACGGACGGGCCAACATCATCGTGGCGGACAACAACTTTCACGGCCGCACGATCAGCATCGTCGGCTTCTCCTCGGACCCGACGGCGCGGGCGGGATTCGGACCGTTCACCCCCGGGTTCCGCTCGGTACCCTTCGGCGATGCCGCCGCACTGGCCCGCGCCATCGATGACCACACCGTCGCGGTGCTGCTCGAACCGATCCAGGGGGAGGCGGGCATCGTCGTCCCGCCCGACGACTACCTGCCGACGGTCCGCGCGCTGTGCAGCAGGCACCGCGTGCTGATGATCGCCGACGAGATCCAGTCCGGCCTGGCGCGCACGGGGCACACCTTCGCCTGCGACCACTGGGGCGTGGTGCCCGACGTCTACCTGCTGGGCAAGGCGCTGGGCGGCGGTGTGGTCCCGCTGTCGGCGGTCGTCGCCGACAGCGAGGTGCTGGGCGTGCTGCACCCCGGCGAACACGGCTCCACCTTCGGCGGCAACCCGTTGGCCGCCGCGATCGGCAGCACGGTGGTCGCGATGCTGGGCCGCGGAGAGTTTCAGGCCCGCTCGGCGGAGTTGGGCGCGCGCCTGCACGCGCGCCTGCGCGAACTGGTGGGCCACGGTGTGCGGGCGGTGCGCGGGGTGGGCCTGTGGGCCGGCGTCGACATCGACCCGGCGCTCGGGACGGGCAAGCGGATGAGCCTTCGGCTGGCCGACCGCGGTGTGCTGGTGAAGGACACCCACTCCTCGACGCTGCGGTTCGCGCCCCCGCTGGTGATCAGCGCGCAAGAAATCGACTGGGCGGTTGAGCAGTTCGCTATGGCGTTGCGGGAGGCTGGCCCATAATCAGCTGATCGAGCAAGGAGGGGCATGCCACCGACGTCGATCAGCCTGAGGGAGCAGATGCTGCGGCGCCGTCCAGTCGTCGGCAACGTCGTCGCCTACGGGGCCGCGGACCATCTCAAGCGGAGCATCGGGACTTTCCAGCTGACCATGTTCGGTGTCGGCTCGACCGTCGGGACGGGCATCTTCTTCGTCATGTCTCAGGCCGTTCCCGAGGCCGGCCCCGGCGTGATCCTGTCGTTCCTCATCGCCGGGCTCGCGGCCGGGCTCGCCGCCATCTGTTACGCCGAATTAGCTTCCGCGGTACCGGTTTCGGGGTCGTCGTATTCCTACGCATACACCACGCTGGGCGAGGTCGTCGCGATCGGGGTGGCCGCCTGCCTGCTGCTGGAATACGGGGTGTCGACGGCCGCGGTCGCGGTCAACTGGAGCGGCTACCTCAACAAGCTGCTCAGCAATATCCTCGGAATCCAATTCCCGCACGCGTTGTCCGCCGCGCCCTGGGATGCGCAACCCGGCTTGGTGAATCTGCCGGCGATCATCCTGCTCGCGATGTGCGCCGTGCTGCTCATCCGCGGCGCCAGCGAATCGGCGAAAGTCAACACGATCATGGTGCTGATCAAGCTGGGCGTGCTGGTGATCTTCGTCGTCGTCGCGTTCACCGCCTTCGACGCGACCCACCTGCGCGACTTCGCGCCCTTCGGCGCCGCGGGCATCGGCTCGGCCGCCGGCACCATCTTCTTCTCCTACATCGGCCTCGACGCGGTGTCGACCGCGGGCGACGAGGTGAAGAACCCGCAGAAGACCATGCCGCGCGCGCTGATCGCGGCGCTGCTGACCGTGACCGGCGTTTACCTGTTCGTCGCGCTGGCCGCGCTCGGCACTCAACCGTGGCAGGAGTTCGCCGGACAGCAGGAGGCCGGGCTGGCCACCATCCTCGACAACGTCACGCGCGGCAGCTGGGCCAGCACCATTCTGGCTGCGGGGGCGGTGATCTCGATCTTCTCGGTCACGCTGGTCACCATGTACGGGCAGACGCGCATCCTGTTCGCCATGGGTCGCGACGGGCTGCTGCCCTCGCGATTCGCGCGGGTGAACACGCGCACCATGACGCCCGTGAGCAACACGGTGATCGTGGCTATCGCGGCCTCGGCGCTGGCCGCCTTCATACCGCTGGACAAGTTGGCGGACATGGTGTCCATCGGCACGCTCACCGCGTTCGTCGTCGTATCCGTGGGTGTGATCATCCTGCGGGTGCGCGAGCCCGACCTGCCACGGGGCTTCAAGGTCCCGGGTTACCCCGTGACGCCGGTCCTTTCGGTGTTGGCGTGCGGCTACATCCTCGTCAGCTTGCACTGGTACACCTGGATCGCGTTCGGCGGCTGGCTCGCGCTCGCGCTAATCTTCTACTTCGTGTGGGGCCGCCATCACAGCGCGCTCAACAGCCAATCCCTGCAGCGGGACGCGCTGTGACCGTCGTCGTCGGGTACCGGGCCGGCCAGGTCGGGCTCTCGGGATTGCACCTGGGGGTGCGCATCGCGCGCACCCGCGGCACCTCGCTGACCGTCGCGACCATCGTGCCCAAGCCGTGGCTGACGCCGTCGCGCGCGCGTGTCGACGCGGAGTTCGAGCTGTGGGCCGACGCCCTGGCCGCGGAGTCGGCGAACGAGGCCGCCGGGATTTTGGCCACGATGGCCGACGGGATCGAGGTCAACTACGCGCACCGCGCGCACGGATCGGTGTCGGGTGGGCTCCTCGAGGTCATCCAGGAGGTCGACGCCGACGTGCTGGTGCTGGGCTCGTTGCCCAGCGGCGGCCGCGGTCAAGTGCTGATCGGTTCCACCGCCGACTGGCTGCTGCACGCCTCGACCGTGCCGGTGGCCATCAGCCCGCGCGAATACCGTTCGAACCAAGGCAAGTTGACCCGCCTCACCTGCGCCTACTCGGCCACCCCGGACTCGATCGATGTGGTGAAGCGCTGCTTCGAATTCGGGCAGCGATTCGGTGTGCCGGTCCGGGTCATCACGTTCGCGGTCCGCGGCAAGACGATGTATCCGCCGGAGGTGGGGCTCGAGGTCGAGGATCAGGTGCTGCAGGCCTGGGCGTCACAAGTGCGAGACATCCTCCAGGAGCTCAAGACGGACGCGATCGTCAGCGACGACGTCGCGCTGCAGGTGGTCACCGGCCGCAGCTGGAAAGAGGCGCTGGCGAAGGCGGATTGGCAGGAGGGCGAGATCCTGGCACTGGGCACCCGGCCGCGCGGCGACATCCGGCGCGTCTTCCTCGGTTCCCGCAGCACCAAGATCATCCGCGAGAGCCCGGTGCCGGTGCTGGTGCTGCCCGGCTAACGCTGCGCGGCGGCGTTGGCGGCCGCTTGCGCGCGTTTCAGGGTCGCCGCGACATCGCCACGGCCCAGGAACATCTCATCGAAGTAGGGCTGCAGGGCGTCGTTACCGGCCGGAAAACCGGCGCCCCCCGGCGCCGCGATGCGCGGGCCGTCGAGCACGCTGAAGAAGGGTGTGACGTCCACGCCCCGGGCCGACCAGTAGTCGAAGTAGACCGGCTGAGCCGACAGGACCGCCGGGATCGCCGCTCCCTCGCGGCCCAAGAACTCGTTGCCCGGTTTGCTACCCATCCAGGCCAGGACCCGGCGCACCGCGCCGGGATGTTTCGTCGCGGAATTGCCCACCGCCGCAATGCCATTGGTGACGCTCACCCGGCCGGCCGGGCCCGACGGCATCATCGTCACACCCCAGTGGAAGCGGGCATCGCGGGCCACCGGCGCCAGGTTGTAGGTGCCGGACTGGAAGAGCGCCATCCTGCCGGCCAGGAACTGGTTACGGGAGAAGTCGCCGTTGTCGTTGGTGTCCGAGGCGGGCGGCGCGACGTGGTCGTCGTTGATGAGGCCGACCAGATAACGGAAGGCCTGCACCGCCCCGGGATTGTCGAACGCGAAGTCGTCGCCACGCTGGAAGACCCCACCGGCCGAGCCGATGTAGTTGAGGTAGATCCCCTGCGGATCATTGGCGGCGTTGTAGCCCCACTGCCGAACCCGTCCGGCGTCGAAACCCGCGGTGCCGCCGCGACGTCCGTCGGCGTCGACGGTGAGCCGGGCCAGCATCGGGCGCAGCGTGTCGTCACCGCCGGCGCCCCACCGCAAGCCGTTGAGCTGGGCGGGTTGGACGCCGGCCGCGGCGAGCAGGTCGGCGTTGTAATACAGCGCGATCCCGGCGTCGGTCAGCTGCGGCACCCCCCACAGCGCGCCCCCGCGGGTGAACTGGCCGACGACCGCCGAGTCCCACGCCGAGGCGGAGCCCGGTCCGAGGGCCGCGCCGATGTCCATCAGCCGGCCGCTGTCGGCGTAGGCGGCCAGGTAGGCGTTGGAGAGCCAGAAGATGTCGTCGGCGCTGCCGCCGGCGACATCGGTGCGCAGCGTGTCGAAGTAGGTCGGATACGCGACCACGCTGGTGTGCACCGCGATATCGGGATGCGTGCGGTTGAACGCCTCGAACGACCGCCGGTAGGCCGCGGCGATCTGCTCGGCCCAGACCCGCACCGTCACAACGATCTTGCCGCCGGCCGGCTGGCCGGAGTAGTCGAGCAGCACCGCGGTAGCGCCCAACAGGACCGCGACCAGCGCGAGCGCCGAAGCCATCAGCGTCGAAACGCGGGGCCGGGTCATGGTGCGCACCGAGATTGCCGCGATGGTCGTGGAGCGCCCGGAATCGCGGCCGTGACCGCACTCTCGGCGCGTGAGCGGCTCACTTGAGCCCCGAGACGACGATCGACGCGACGATGTGACGTTGGAAGACCACGAAAAGCGCGATCAGCGGGACGATCGCGACGGTCGTCGCCGCCATCACCAACGTCCACTGCGAGTTGAACCGCGACTGCAGATCGGCCGTCGCCACCGTGAGTACCCGCCACTTGTGCCCGCTGGTGATCACCAACGGCCACATGAAGTTGTTCCACTGCGAGACCACCGTGATCAGTGTCAAGGCCGCCAGCACCGGCCGGCTGGACGGGATCACCACGTGCACGATCACGTCCAAGGTGTTGGCCCCGTCCAGGTGGGCGGCGTTGATCAGGTCGTTGGGGATGATGCGAAAGTGCTCGCGCAGCAGGAAGATCGCGTACGGCGAGCCGAACATGAACGGCAGCACCAGCGCCCAGAACGTGTTACGCAGACCGAGCTGGGCCATCATGAGATACATCGGCACCACGGTGACCGTGCCCGGCACCATCAAGGTGGCGATGTAGACCCAGAACAGCGCGTCGCGTCCGGGAAAGTCCAACCGCGCGAACGCGTATGCGGCCAGCACCGAAAAGGTCAACTGGCCCACCAGGATCACCGCCGTCATCAAGGCGGTCACGGCCGCCGCCCGGCCGAATCCGGCCCCGCCGAGGTCGGCGTAGTTGGCCAGCGTGAAGGGGCGCGGCAGCTGCAGGGGCGTACCCGTCGCGAACTGGTGTGCTGAGGTGAACGAGGTCAATAAGCCAAGGGCGAAGGGCACCAACGTGATCACCGCACCCAGGACGAGTCCCGCGTAGACGACGAGCCGGCTAGGTGAGGTCATAGCTGATCCGCCGGCGGAAGTAGAGATGCTGCACGACCGTGACGCCGATCAGGATGACGAACAACACCACCGCCATCACCGACGCACGCCCGATGGCCGCCGAGCCGAAGGCCTCCGCGTAGATGCGGTGGGCCACCAGGTCGGTGCTGCCTCCGGGGCCGCCGCCGGTCAACGCGTACACCATGTCGAAAACCTGTGCGGTGCTGACGATCCCGGTCACCAGGACGAAGAACGTCGTCGGCCGCAGCATCGGCAGGGTGATGCGCCAGAACCGTTGCCACGCGTTGGCGCCATCGGTGCGCGCGGCGGCCTGCACGTCCTCGGGGATCGCCAGCAGGCCGGCCAGGAACGACAGCGAGACGTATCCGACGTTGGTCCATACGACCACGGCCGAGACGAGCGGCAACGCGAAGGTGGGGTCGGACAGCCATTCGATGCTGTGCCCCAGCAGGGTGCTCACGGCCCCGTCCGTCGGGGCCAGAATCCACCGCCACAGCACCGCGATCGCCAGCGGTGCGCAGATCCACGGCAACACGTACAGGGTGCGGAACAGGCCCGTGCCGGGAAGCCGGCGGGCCAGCATGGACGCGGCAACCAGGCCCAGCACCGTCTGGGCCGGAACGACGATCGCCACGAAGAGCGCCGTCACGATCAGCGAGTTGGCGAAGCCGTGATCCGCGAGCACCGAGCGCCAGTTGGCCAGGCCCACATAGCGCAGCGGGCCCAGCAGGTCCCAGCGGTAGAGGCTCAGCCAGATCACCACCAGGATGGGCAGCAACAAGAAGGCGACGACGCCGAACAGGCTGGGCGCCAGCAGGGCGTAGCCCAGCGCGGTGGAGCGAGGCTGTGTCCTCAGGGCGCCGCTGGCCATGGAGGTAATTAAAGCGGGCGGCGCCGGGGTTTGGCGTGAACGGCCGTTACGGTGGAGCCGTGACACCGAACCGGGGGATCGATGCCGACTTCCTCAACCTGCCGCGCCACCAGCTGGCCGACGCCGCGCTGTCGGCGGCCACCGAGGGCGCCAGCTCCGCGTGCGAGGCGAATCCCCACGTGCCGTCGACGATCACCCGCACCGCCAGCCCCACCTCGCGATTGACCACCGCCGTCTCCAGTTCGCCGTCGCGCAGCTGGATGATCTCGGTCACGATGCGGTGAACCCGCAGGTCGGCGTAGCTGGCGCC
>NZ_LZKD01000120.1:0-15509 GCF_001668695.1 Mycobacterium sp. E2497 | reverse complement strand
GCCTGCCCGCCGGAGTGCAGCGACGGCTCGTCGAACTGCGGCTCGTTGAGCAGCCGATAGCCCGGCACATAGGTCTGCACCTCGGCCACCACATCATGAATGGACTGGGCGATCGCGTCGCGGTCGGCGTCCTCGGGAATCGCGCAGAAGATGGTGTCGCGCATGATCATCGGCGGGTCGGCCGGATTCAAGATGATGATCGCCTTACCCCGCGCGGCGCCACCGATGGTTTCGACACCCTTGCTGGTGGTCTTGGTGAACTCATCAATGTTGGCCCGCGTCCCCGGACCCGCCGACACCGACGCCACCGACGCCACGATCTCGGCGTACGGCACCTCCACCACACGGCTCACCGCGTAGACGATGGGGATGGTCGCCTGCCCCCCGCAGGTGATCATGTTGACGTTCGGCGCGTCCAGATGCTGGCGCAGATTCGCCGGCGGGATCACCGCCGGGCCCACCGCCGCCGGGGTCAAATCGATCGCCCGAATACCGGCCGCCGCATACCTGGGTGCCGCGTCGCGGTGCACGTAGGCGCTGGTGGCCTCGAACACCAGATCAGGCTTCTCCGACCGGGCCAACAACCAGTCCACCCCCTTGTGGGTGGTCTCCAAGCCCAGCTTGCGGGCCCGGGCCAGCCCCTCGCTCTCGGGATCGATACCCACCATCCACCGCGGCTCCAACCAGTCGGATCGCAGCAGCTTGTACAGCAGGTCAGTACTGATGTTCCCCGACCCGACAATGGCCACACTCGCCTTAGCCGGCATGACGCTCCTTCGCGAAGCTCTCGATATTTAAGTCCGACGATTTAATTCGAGACTATTCGAACGACAAACGAACTGAGCCCAGGCCGGTGAAGTCGGCCACAAACTCGTCACCGGCGTGCGCATCGATGGCGCGCGTGCACGATCCCGGCAACACCAGGTCCCCTTTGCGCAACCGCACGCCGAAGCCCTCCACCTTGCGCGCCAGCCAGGCCACCGCGGTGACCGGGTTGCCCAGCACCGCGTCGGTGCGGCCCTTGGCGACCACCTCACCGTTGCAGTGCAGCACCGCATCGATGCCCTTGACGTCGACCTCGCGCGGCGAGACACGGGCCTTGCCCAGCACGAAGCCCGCCGAGGAGGCGTTGTCGGCGATGGTGTCGCACAACTCGATCTTCCAATCGGTGATCCGGGTGTCGATCAACTCGATCGAGGGCACCAACGCCTCGGTGCCGGCCAGCACATCCTCCTCCGTGCAGTCGGCCCCCGGCAGGTCGGCGTTCAGCAGGAAACCCACCTCCACCTCCACCCGCGGCCACAGATAGCGGTTCGCCTTGACCGGGGTGTCCTCGAACAACTGCATCTCATCCAGCAAATGCCCATAGTCGGGCTCGTCGACCCCCATCATCTGCTGGATCGCCTTCGACGACAGCCCCACCTTGTGCCCCAACACCCGAGCACCCTCGGCCACCCGTTGGCGGATGTTGATGAGCTGGATCTCGTACGCGTCGACCACGTCGATGTCGGGGTGGACGGCGGTCAGCGGGGCGATCGGCTCGCGGCTCCGCTCGGCCTGCGCCAGTTCGGCAGCAAGCTCGTCTCGCGTCGCAAGACTGAGCATCTGTAGACGTCTCCTCGTTCGTGTGACCGGCCCAGTAGCGCCCGGCCCTGGCAATTCTATAACGTGTTCTACATGACAGCACAGGAGCTCGACGTCGTCGTGGTCGGTAGCGGCGGAGCCGGCATGGTGGCTGCCCTCACCGCCGCCCACAACGGCCTCTCCACTATAATCGTAGAGAAGGCTGCCCACTTCGGCGGCTCCACCGCCCGGTCGGGCGGCGGCGTCTGGATCCCCAATAACGAGGTCCTCAAGCGCGACGGCGTCCGGGACAATCCGGAGGCGGCCCGGACCTACCTGCACGGCATCGTGGGTGACATCGTCGAACCGGAACGCATTGACACCTACCTCGACCGCGGGCCCGAAATGCTGTCGTTCGTGCTGAAGCACACCCCGCTGAAAATGTGCTGGGTTCCGCGCTACTCGGACTATTACCCCGAGGCACCGGGCGGCCGCGCCGAGGGCCGCTCGATCGAGCCGAAGCCGTTCGACGCCCGCAAGCTGGGCGCCGACATGCCCGGGTTGGAGCCCGCGTACGGCAAGGTCCCGCTCAATGTCGTTGTGATGCAGCAGGACTACGTGCGGCTAAACCAGCTGAAGCGACACCCGCGGGGCGTGCTGCGCAGCCTGAAGGTCGGCGGCCGCACGATGTGGGCGAAGGCGACCGGCAAGAACCTGGTGGGCATGGGCCGCGCGTTGATCGGTCCCCTGCGCATCGGGCTGCAACGCGCCGGCGTTCCGGTAGTGCTGAACACCGCGCTCACCGACCTCTACGTCGAGGACGGCGTGGTGCGCGGCGTCTATGTTCGGGACACGGGCGCATCGGAATCCGCGGAGCCGCGGCTGATCCGGGCCCGGCGCGGCGTGATCCTCGCCTCCGGCGGGTTCGAGCACAACGAGCAGATGCGGGTGAAGTACCAGCGCGCGCCGATCACGACCGAGTGGACAGTGGGCGCCAAGGCCAACACCGGCGACGGCATCGTCGCCGCCGAAAAGCTGGGCGCCGCACTGGAACTGATGGAAGACGCCTGGTGGGGCCCCACCGTGCCGCTGGTGGGCGCGCCGTGGTTCGCGTTGTCGGAACGCAATTCGCCGGGATCGATCATCGTCAACATGTCGGGCAAGCGGTTCATGAACGAGTCCATGCCCTATGTCGAGGCCTGCCACCACATGTACGGCGGGGAATACGGCCAGGGCCCCGGGCCGGGCGAGAACATCCCGGCGTGGCTGGTGTTCGACCAGCAGTACCGGGACCGCTACATCTTCGCAGGATTGCAGCCCGGACAACGCATTCCACGCAAGTGGCTGGAGTCCGGAGTCATCATCCAGGCCGACACTCTCGAGGAGCTGGCCCAGAAGGCCGGCCTTCCGGTCGCCGAGTTCACCGCGACGGTGGCGCGCTTCAACGGCTTCGCCAGGTCGGGCGTCGACGAGGACTACCACCGCGGTGAGAGCGCGTATGACCGCTACTACGGCGACCCGACTAACAAGCCGAACCCGAACCTCGGCGAACTCACGCACGCGCCGTACTACGCCGCCAAGATGGTGCCGGGCGACCTGGGCACCAAGGGCGGTGTCCGCACCGACGTCCACGGTCGCGCGCTCCGCGACGACGGCACCATCATCGAAGGCCTTTACGCCGCAGGCAATGTCAGCGCCCCGGTGATGGGACACACCTATCCCGGTCCGGGCGGCACGATTGGCCCGGCCATGACGTTCGGCTACCTGGCCGCACTGCACATAGCGGGGGAAGGCTGACATGCCCATTGATGTAGACGTCGCACTTGCGGCCGAGCTGGACCCCATCGACTTCGCTTGGACGAGCAGCGATGTGCAGCTCTACCACTTGGCCCTGGGCGCCGGCGGGGATCCGATGGACCCGCGCGAACTGCGCTACCTCGTCGACGACACACCGCAGGTCCTGCCGACGTTCGGCAACGTCGCGGCCTCGTTCCACATGACCAAGCCGCCGACCGTACAATTCCCCGGCATCGACATCGAGCTGGGCAAGGTGCTGCACGCCAGCGAGCGGGTGGAGGTGCCCGGGCCGCTACCGCCCTCGGGATCCGCCCGCGCTGTCACCCGCTTCACCGACATCTGGGACAAGGGCAAGGCCGCGGTGATCTGGAGCGAGACGACGGTCAGCGCGCCCGACGGCACGCTGCTGTGGACGCAGCGGCGGTCCATCTTCGCCCGCGGCGAGGGCGGTTTCGGTGGGGAGCGCGGACCGTCCTCCTCGGACGCCGCGCCCGACCGCGCCCCCGATGTGGAGGTCGCGGTGCCGATCCTGCCGCAGCAGGCGCTGCTGTACCGGCTCTGCGGCGATCGCAACCCGCTGCATTCCGACCCGGAATTCGCTGCGGCGAACGGCTTTCCGCGGCCCATCCTGCACGGCCTGTGCACGTATGGCATGACCTGCAAAGCCATCGTGGACACGATGCTGGACGGCGACGCCGGGGCGGTGGCCGCCTACGGCGCGCGCTTCGCCGGTGTGGCGTTCCCCGGTGAGACCCTCAACGTCGGCATTTGGAAGGAAGACGGGCGGCTGCTAGCCAGCGTTGTCGCGCCCTCGCGCGACAACGCGGTGGTGCTGTCGGGCGTCGAACTCGTGCCCGCGTAGGTTCGTTTGGCTGAGCGCCCAGCTCGGGCCGAGCGTGAAGTCAGCTTCACATTCGGCGTCGAGCGTGAAACTAGTTTCACGCTCGACGGGCACGAGCCGCGCGCACTCGGCTGATGATGTCGGCCGGCCGGTCGCCGGTGACCACCCTTACGACGATCCACCCGAGACGCTCGAGGGTCTCCAATCGCCGGACGTCCCGGGTGTATTGCCGACGATCGTTGCGGTGTTGTTCGCCGTCGTACTCCACCGCGACTTTCACCTCTTCCCAACCCATGTCCAGATACGCGATCACGCTGCCAAATTCGTCGCGCACCGGAATCTGGGTTTGTGGCCTCGGCAGCCCCGCTTGGACTAGCACGACGCGTAGCCAAGACTCCTTGGGAGACTGTGCACCACTGTCGAAGAGCGCTATCACCTCCCTCGCCCGAACGATGCCTCGGCGGCCCGGGTACCTATCCGCAAGCAGCTCGACATCCGCCGGCTTGATTCGCGTTTCGCGAGCCAGAGCGTCGATGCCGGCAACTGCCGCGGTAGTCGGATACCAGCAACCGAGGTCCAGCGCCGTCCTGGCCACCGACGTCACCGGGATCCCGCCTATGACGGCAACCTCATCGTCCTCGATCCGGTCCCCGTGGACCCTGATCCCGGCCTGACGATGGCGGTTGTCGTGAAGGAGGTCCACCACGGTGGTGCCATCGACCCATTTGCTTCCGTGCAGCGCTGCCGCGGAGAACCCGGCGACCACGCCCTGGCGCCCGGTCCACAACCAACCGGCCCTCGCGCGAAGCGCGGCAGTGATGTCCGAATCGCGGACGACGTACACATCTCGGAACAGTCGGAGATAACCAGTGCCGAGCTGCCCTCTGGTCAAGGCGCCGCGAGCAACGGCCTCACTGCCAAGGAACGGCTCACCCACGACGGCAGCGTCGCATGTGTCACTCGCAGCGTCACTTCACTCGTCGAGCGTGAAGTTAGTTTCACGCTGGTCGTCCACTGTGAAACTATCTTCACACTCGTCGGGCCGCGAAGGGGAAGGGCCGTGGCCCTAGCCGAGGATCAGACCCGAGGTGGGGACGCCGGTGCCCGCGGTGACCAGAACGTGCTCGACGTCGGGTACCGGGTTAACCGAGGTGCCGCGCAGCTGCCGCACACCCTCGGCGATCCCGTTCATGCCGTGGATGTACGCCTCGCCGAGTTGGCCGCCGTGCGTGTTGATGGGAAGCCGCCCACCGATCTCGATCGCACCGTCGGCGATGAAGTCCTTCGCCTCGCCGCGACCGCAGAATCCCAACTCCTCCAACTGGATCAGCGTGAAGGGCGTGAAGTGGTCGTACAGGATGGCGGTCTGGATGTCGGATGGCTTCAGGCCGGACTGCTGCCACAGCTGCTGTCCCACCACGCCCATCTCGGGCAGGCCCAGTTCCGGTCGGTAATAGCTGACCATCGTGTACTGGTCGGGGCTCGAGCCCTGCGACGCCGCCTCGATGACGGCCGGCCGCTGCTTGAGGTCCCGCGCGCGTTCCACCGAGGTCACCACGATCGCGACCGCGCCGTCGGTCTCCTGGCAGCAGTCCAGCAGCCGCAGCGGCTCGGCGATCCACCGCGAATTCTGGTGATCGTCAATGGTTATCGGCTTCTCGTAGAAGTAGGCCTTCGGGTTCTTGGCGGCGTGCTTTCGGTCGGCCACCGAGATCGCACCGAAGTCGCGGCTGGTCGCACCGGACAGGTGCATGTAGCGCCGCGCGATCATGGCGACCTGCGCGGCCGGGGTCGAGAGCCCGTGCGGGTAGGAGAACGAGTTGTCCGCAGCGGTCGAATCCGCCTGTGCGCGTGCGTCGCCCGCCAGCCGGGTCTGCACCTGACCAAACCGCATGCCCGAGCGTTCGTTGAACGCCCGGTACGCCACCACGACGTCGGCCACCCCGGTGGCGACGGCGATCGCGGCCTGCTGAACGGTCGCGCAGGCGGCGCCGCCGCCGTAGCCGATCTGCGAGAAGAACTTCAGGTCACCGATGCCGACGGCCCGCGCCACCGCCGTCTCGTTGTTGGTGTCCATCGTGAAGGTGGTCAGCCCGTCGACGTCCGCCGGGGTCAGACCGGCGTCGTCCAACGCGTCCAAGACGGCCTCGGCCGCGAGCCGCAGCTCGCTGCGGCCCGAGTCCTTAGAGAAGTCGGTGGCACCGATGCCGACGATCGCGGCCCGGCCACTCAGTAAGCCCGCTGACATCTAGGAGTCCCCCATCGTCAGCGTCACCGTCGCGATCACGTGGTCGCCGAGGCTGTTGCGCCCGAACACCTTCACCGTGATCAGGCCGTCGTCCACGGCGGTCACCTCGCCGGAGAAGGTGACCGTGTCGTAGGCGTACCACGGCACCCCGAGCCGCAGCCCGATCGACTTGATAAGCGCGGACGGGCCGGCCCAGTCGGTGACGTAGCGCTGCACCAGCCCCGTGTCGGTCAAGATGTTGACGAAGATGTCCTTCGACCCTTTGGCCTGCGCCAGATCCCGGTCGTGGTGCACGTCCTGGAAGTCACGGGTGGCCAGGGCCGTCGAGATGATGAAGGTCGGATCGCCGTGTAGCTGCAGCTCGGGCAACACGGTGCCGACTTCGATGGCCGGTGCACTCATGCCTCGGGCTCCCAGGCATACAGTGTCCACTCCGGGCCGGTGTCGCCCGACGGAAAGTCGATATAGGTTGCGCGCACCGGCATTCCAATCTCCACGGCGGCGGGGTCGACCCCGCGCAGCTCGCCCAGCATTCGCACGCCCTCGTCGAGCTCGACCAACGCGATCACGAACGGCAGCGTGCGGCCCGGCACCTTCGGTGCATGGTGCACGACGAAACTGAACACCGTGCCCTTGCCGGAAGCCACCACGTAGTCGATCGGGGCGGCTTTGTCCTGCCATACCGCCGGCACCGGGGGGTGCTGCAGGCTGCCGTCGGGCCGGCGCTGGATCCTCAGCTCGTGCGCCTTGACGCCCTCCCAGAAGAAGGCCGTGTCGCGCGACGACGCGGGCCTCATCATCGCGTCGGGATCCAGGTCCGCGGGCACCGAGGACGACGCGGCCTCCGACTCGCGCGGTTTGAACTTGAGGATGCGCCAATTCATCTCGGCGACGTCCTCGTCGCCCACCCGCCAGATGATGTGCTGGTTGATGAAGTAGCCCTCGCCCAGGCCGGTCTGCTTGGGGCCGACCACGTCGCCCATCTCGGAGGTGATGCTGACGTGCTCACCGGGCTGCAGGTAACGGTGGTAGGTCTGTTCGCAGTTGGTGGCGACGACGCCGATGTAGCCCGCGTCGTCGAACAACTGCATGATGGGGCCCATCGGGTCGTCCTTCGGACGTTCTCCGCCCAGGCCGAACATGGTCCACACCTGAATCATGGCCGGCGGGGCCACGATTCCCGGGTGCCCGACGGCGCGGGCCGCGGCCTCGTCGACGTAGATCGGGTTGTTGTCGCCGATGGCCTCCACCCAGTTGTTGATCATCGGCTGGTTGACCGGGTCGCGGCCGGCGCGCGGCTTCGGGCCGCCGGCCGCCTTGATCTCCGCAACGGCGTCCTGGATGTCGGTCACCGGGGAACCCTGGGCACTTTGAGGCCGGCGGCCGCGATCATCTCTCGCATGACTTCGTTCACGCCTCCACCGAAGGTGATCACCAGGTTCCGCTTGGTTTGCGAGTCCAGCCAGTTGAGCAGCTCGGCGGTCGCCGCCTCGGCGGGGTTGCCGTACTTGCCGACGATCTCCTCGGCCAGTCGGCCGATGCGCTGGATGCGCTCAGTGCCAAAGACTTTCGTCGACGCGGCGTCGGCCACATTGATATCCTCGCCCGCGGCGGCCACCTGCCAGTTCAGCAGCTCGTTGATCCGCCACGTCGCGTGGATCTCGCCGAGCGCGCGCTTGACGTCGGCGTGGTCGATCGGCGTGACCCCGTCCGCACCCGGCTTGGACGCCCAGGCGTGCACCCGGTCGTAGATCCCGGCGATGCGACCGGCGGGGCCCAGCATGACCCGTTCGTTGTTGAGCTGGGTGGTGATCAGTTTCCACCCGCCGTTCTCCTCGCCGACCAGCATGTCGGCGGGCACCCGCACGTCGTTGTAGTAGGTCGCGTTGGTGTGGTGGGCGCCGTCGGACAGGATGACGGGCGTCCACGAGTAGCCCGGGTCCTTGGTGTCGACGATCAGGATCGAGATGCCCTTGTGTTTCACCGCTTCCGGGTCCGTGCGGCAGGCCAGCCAGATGTAGTCCGCGTCGTGTCCGCCGGTGGTCCACATCTTCTGGCCGTTGACGATGTACTCGTCACCGTGGCGCACGGCGGTGGTGCGCAGCGAAGCCAGGTCGGTCCCCGCCTCGGGCTCGCTGTAACCGATCGCGAAGTGAACCTCACCCGCCAGGATCGCCGGCAGGAACTTCTTCTTCTGCAGCTCGCTGCCGAACTGTTGCAGAGTCGGGCCGACGGTCTGCAACGTCACGGCGGGCAGTGGCACGTCGGCCCGATGCGCCTCGTTGACGAAAATCGACTGCTCGATCGGCCCGAAGCCCAAGCCGCCGAACTCCTTTGGCCACCCGACCCCGAGCTTGCGGTCCTTGCCCATCCGCCGGATCACGGCGCGGTAGGCCTCGTTGTGACGGTCCTGCTCCATCGCCTTCATCTCGTCGGACGAGATGAGGTTCGAGAAGTATTCGCGTAGTTCCGCCTGCAGCTGGCGCTGCTCTGGAGTCAGGTCTATGAACATTGCGCTCCCACCAGGTCGAGACGATGAGAAGGCCCACCCAGCAGCCGGGTCAGGTCTTTGATCGTGGAATAGTACCGGTGCATCGGATAGGTGATGTCCATCCCCATGCCGCCGTGCAGGTGGTGGCAGAGCTGCATCACCGGCGCAGCCTGCGAGGCGATCCAGTACCCGAGGACATCCAGATCATCGTCGGCGTCCCGGCCTTCCGACAGCCGCCACGCGACCGACTTCGCCGCCAAATCGATGGTGCGCGAGGCGATGTACACCTCGGCGAGCTGGGCCGCGACGGTCTGGAACGTCGACAGTGGCTTGCCGAACTGCTTGCGGTTGGCCACGTAGTCCGCGGTGAGGCGCAGCGCCCCGGCCACCAACCCGTCGGCGTAGGCGCCGATGGCCGCCAGCGCCAGCTGGTTGACTCGAGACGCCGTGGCGCCAGCCAGGACGTCGGAGTCGCCGACGGCGACGTCGGCGAACGTCACCGTGTATTCTTCGGCGCCGCTCGACGTCGGGGTCTGGACCAACTGGACGCCGTCGGCCTTTGGCGACACGACGACGACCGCGCTGTCCGCGGTGACGGTCATCCAACCCGCTTGTGCGGCATAGCCGACGCCGACCTTGGTACCCGACAGCCGCCCGCCGGCGAAGGTGGCCGACGGCCGGTCGGGCAGCGCGGTGCCGGGCTCGTTCAGGGCGGCCGTCAGCACGCCGCCCTTGGTGACGCCGGCCAGGAAACGGTCCTGCTGCTCCTCGGATGCCAGGTCGAGCAGCGGCACCACACCGAAGCCGAGCGTGGCCAGCGCGGGCGTGATGGCGCCGTGGCGGCCCGCCTCGGTCAGCACCGTGGCGACCTCGGGCAGCCCCACGCCGTCGCCGCCGAGCCGCTCGGGCACCGGCAGCGCGGTCACGCCCCCACTGACCAACGCGTCCCAGCTCAGGTCCCGGCCCAGCACCGAAGTCACCACGTCGGCGACGGCCTGTTGCGTCGCGGTCAGGTTGAAGTCCATCAGGACGTCACCGCGCGGTTCCGGCGTAGTCGACCTGCCAGTGCTTGATCCCGTTGAGCCAGCCCGACCGCAGCCGCTCGGGCTCGCCGATCGGCGTGAGGTCCGGCATGTGGTCGGCGACAGCGTTGAAGATCAGGTTGATGGTCATGCGCGCCAGGTTCGCGCCGATGCAGTAGTGCGCACCCGTTCCACCGAAACCGACGTGGGGGTTCGGGTCGCGCAGGATGTTGAAGGTGTGCGGGTCCTCGAAGACCTCTTCGTCGAAATTGGCCGAACGGTAGGACATCACCACACGCTGGCCCTTCTTGATCTGCACGCCGGCCAGCTCGGTGTCCTCGCTGGCGGTGCGCTGGAAGGCCGATACCGGGGTGGCCCACCGGATGATCTCGTCGGCGGTGGTCGACGGGCGCTCCTTCTTGAAGAGCTCCCATTGATCGGGGTTGTTCGCCATGGCGATCATGCCGTGGGTGATCGAGTTCCGCGTGGTCTCGTTGCCCGCGACGGCGAGCATGACCACGAAGAAACCGAACTCGTCATCGGAGAGCTTTTCACCCTCGATGTCGGCTTGGACGAGCGTGGTGACGATGTCGTCGGTGGGGTTCTTGCCCCGCTCCTCCGCCATGGCCATCGCGTACGTGATCAGCTCCATGGACGACTGGGCCGGATCGACGTGGGCGTACTCGGGGTCGGTGCCGCCGGTCATCTCGTTGGACCAGCGGAACAGCTTGTCGCGATCCTCCTGCGGGACGCCGAGCAGGCCGGCGATGGCCTGCAGCGGCAGCTCGCACGAGACCTGCTCGACGAAGTCGCCGCTGCCCTCGGCCGCGGCCGTCTTGGCGATGTTCTGGGCGCGCTGGGCCAGTTCGGCTTCCAGCCGCCCGATGGCCCGCGGCGTGAACCCGCGGGAGATGATCTTGCGCAGCCGCGTGTGGTGCGGCGCGTCCATGTTGAGCATGACGCTGCGCTGCAGTTCGACCTGCTCGCGCTTCATCTCCGGCGGCCAGGTCGGGATGGCGCCGTTCATCCAGCTGGAGAAGATGTCGCTGCGTTTCGACACCTCCTTGACGTCGGCGTGCTTGGTGACGATCCAATAGCCGTGGTCCTCGAACCCGCCCGCGCCGTTCGGGATGTCGACCCAGTGGATCGGTTCCGCCTTGCGCAGCAAGGCGAGTTCCTCCACGGGCAAGCCCGCGAGGTTGACGTCGGGGTCCAGGAAGTCGAAGTCGGCGGGAATGTTGGGGGGTGCCATGATGTGTGCGCTCCTCAATTGCAACGTGTTCTAGTGCCAGTAAAACACGGCTCCTAGGCAGATAAAAGGCAGGTCATCATCCTCGCTTGTCAGAGTAATGAAACGTGTTCTAGCCTGACGGAATGGGTAACCCGGTAATCGTCGAAGCCACCCGCAGCCCGATCGGCAAGCGGAACGGCTGGCTGTCAGGACTGCACGCCACCGAGCTTCTCGGTGCGGTGCAGAAGGCACTAGTGGAGAAGGCCGGCATCGACGCGGGCGATGTCGAACAGGTGATCGGCGGCTGCGTGACGCAGTTCGGCGAGCAGTCCAACAACATCACCAGGGTTAGCTGGCTGGTCGCCGGGCTGCCGGACCACGTCGGCGCCACGACCGTGGACTGCCAGTGCGGCAGCAGCCAGCAGGCCAACGGCCTGATCGCCGGCCTGATCGCGGCGGGCGCCATCGACGTCGGTATCGCGTGCGGCATCGAGGCCATGAGCCGCGTCGGCCTCGGCGCCAATGCGGGCCCCGACCGCAGCATCCTGCGGCCCGCGTCGTGGGACATCGACCTGCCCGACCAGTTCACCGCGGCCGAGCGGATCGCCAAGCGGCGTGGCATCACCCGCGACGACCTCGACGAGTTGGGGTACCAGTCCCAGGCCAAGGCCAAGCAGGCGTGGGAGGAGGGCCGTTTCGATCGCGAGATCTCGCCGATCGAGGCGCCGGCACTGGACGAGAACAAGCAACCGACCTCGGAGCGGGTCACCATCTCCCGCGACCAGGGCCTGCGCGAAACCACGCTCTCGGGCCTTTCCGCGCTCAAGCCGGTCATCGAGGGCGGGTTTCACACCGCGGGAACGTCCTCGCAGATCTCCGACGGGGCCGCGGCCGTGCTGTGGATGGACGAGGACAAGGCCAAGGCTCTCGGGCTGCGTCCGCGGGCACGCATCGTCAGCCAGGCGCTGGTCGGCGCCGAGCCCTACTACCACCTGGACGGCCCGGTGCAGTCGACGGCCAAGGTGCTGGAGAAGGCCGGCATGAAGATGGGTGACATCGACCTCGTCGAGATCAACGAGGCGTTCGCGTCCGTTGTGCTGTCGTGGGCGCGGGTGCACGAGCCCGACATGGCGCGGGTCAACGTCAACGGCGGGGCCATCGCGTTGGGCCACCCGGTGGGCAGCACCGGCAGCCGGCTGATCACCACCGCGCTGCACGAGCTGGAGCGCACCGACCAGAGCACCGCGCTCATCACCATGTGCGCGGGCGGCGCCCTGTCCACCGGCACGATCATCGAGCGCATCTAGCCCGTCTTGATCGTCTCCGAATCCAGCCGCATCGCCGCGGCGCAGTCGTACATCGACGCGCTCGTCAGCCATGACGGTGACTCCGTTCCGTTCGCCGCCCGATGCACCCGCGTCGAGCAGGGGATCAAGAACGGGTTCTCCGGAAACCACCTGCGCCGCAGCCTCAATCGCGGGGCTCAGTACCGATTGCTCGCCGACACCACGCCGCCCGACTACCGGATCGAGGGCGACGCGGTGCACGCGGCGTATACCGTGCTGACCAAGGCGGCGTTCGGCGCCCGGCGGCTGGCCGCGCGGGTCGAAGAGATGTTCGTGATTCCCGCCGAAAGCCCAAGCGGGAAAGCCGAAATCCACCACATCAAGGTTCGCTTCCAACCGTTTATCCAGCGCTAAGGACCCACATGCCCAAACCGAAGCCACGCTCTTTGAATGCGCCTTGGGTCGGCTTCATCATCAAGTGGATGGCCAAGGGCAACACGTGGATCTACCGGCTGAGCAACGGGAGATTCGGCGGCACCTTCCAGAACGCTCCGGTCGCGCTGCTCACCACGACGGGCCGCAAAACGGGTGAACCTCGCGTGAGCCCGCTGCTCTACCTGCGCGAAGGGAACCGGGTGGTATTGGTCGCATCGAAGGGCGGCAGCGACAAACACCCGCTGTGGTACCTCAACCTAAAGGCCAATCCAAAAGTCTCGGTCCAGATCAAGGACGAGGTGCTGCATCTGCAGGCCCGCGATGCCACCGAGGCCGAGCGCGCGGAGTACTGGCCGAAGCTGGACGCCATGTACCCGTCGTTCGGCGACTACCGGTCCTGGACCGATCGGGTGATCCCGGTGGTGATCTGCGACCCGGCGGGTTAGGCGGGCGCGGCCGTCGCCCCGAGCGTGTAGTCAGGGCAACAAATCGACCGAAACGTCGCGCTGAGTACACGTTCGGCGCAAGGCACTAGGCGCCGTACACCGGGACCGGTGGGCGCGCCTTGGCGAGCAGCTCGGCGACGACGGGCCCCAATTCCGCGGGGTCCCATCTTGCACCCTTGTCGATCTGCGGCCCGTGCGCCCAGCCCTCCGCGACCCGGATCTTGCCGCCCTCGACCTCGAACACCTTCCCGGTGACGTCGCGGGATTCGGCGCTGCCCAGCCACACCACCAGCGGCGAGACGTTCTCGGGCGCCATCGCGTCGAAATCCTGGTCCTGCGTTGCCATCATCTCGGCGAAGACGGTCTCCGTCATGCGGGTGCGCGCCGACGGTGCGATGGCGTTGACGGTGACGCCGTAGCGTCCCATTTCGGCGGCACCCACCAGCGTCATCGCGGCGATGCCCGCCTTGGCTGCGCTGTAGTTGCCCTGTCCGACGCTGCCCTGCAGGCCGGCGCCCGAACTGGTGTTGACGATCCGCGCGTCGACGGCCTTGCCCTCTTTGGACAGCCCGCGCCAGTACGACGCCGCGTGCCGCATCGTGGCGAAGTGACCCTTGAGATGCACGGCGATGACGGCGTCGAACTCCTCCTCGCTGGTGTTGGCCATCATCCGGTCGCGCACGATGCCCGCGTTGTTGACCAGAACGTCGAGCCCGCCGAAGGTCTCGATGGCCGTTCGGATCAGGCCGGCCGCCTGGTTCCAGTCGGCGACGTTGGATCCGTCGGCGACGGCTTCGCCACCGGCCGCGGTGATTTCGTCGACCACGCCCTGGGCAGCGCTGCCGCCACCGGCCGGTGAACCGTCGAGGCCCACGCCGATGTCGTTGACCACCACGCGCGCGCCCTCGGCCGCGAAGGCCAGCGCATGCGCGCGACCGATACCGCCGCCCGCTCCGGTGACGATGACGACGCGGCCGTCAACCACTCCCATTGTTCGTGTCTCCTCTACTTGATCGCGCTGGCGTTCGTGGTGGCCAGGTAGTGCGGCGGCTCGCCACCGCCGTGCACCTCCAGCGAGGCGCCACTGATGTAGGACGCGGCGGCCGATGCCAAAAATGCCGCGGCCCAACCGATATCGTCGGGTTTGGCCAACCGGCCCAGGGGCACGTTCTTCGAGATCGCGGCGATGGACTCGGCGTCACCGTAGAACAGTTCGGACTGCTCGGTCTCCACCATGCCGACCACGCAGGCGTTCACCCGGACCTTCGGCCCCCACTCCACGGCCAGCGTCTGCGTGAGGCTTTCCAGGCCGGCCTTGGCCGCCCCGTACGCGCCGGTGCCGGGCGACGGCCGTCGACCGGACAGACTGCAGATGTTGATGATCGACCCGCCACGGTCCTGCTGTTGCATCTTCTCGTTAGCGTGCTGCGAAACCGACAGCGCGCCAAGCAGGTTGAGCTCGATGATCTTGCGGTTGAACTTCGCGCTGGATTCCGCGGTCAGAACGTACGGCGAACCGCCGGCGTTGTTGACCACCACGTCGAGCCGGCCGTGCTTCTCGACGATGGCGTCGATCAGCGCGGTGAATCCCTCGGTGCGCTGCATCTCCTTGATGTCGACCCCGGCGTTGAACCCGCGGCCCTCGGCCCGCAGGATGACGACGTGGGTCTCGGGATCGTGGCCGGCGGCCGTGATGACGTCGGCCAGTTCGAACCAGCCGCGTGACGGGATGGCGTTGACCGGGGGGAAGTCGACGGTGACCGCGACGATGCCCGGTTCGGTGGTTGTGGATGTGATGGGCAAGGTGCCACTTCCTTGTGGGGTAACTACCTAAGCAAGCACTTGCTTGGTACGCTAGCACAGTGACTCGCGCCGAAGTACCCGACGCCATCGACTTGGGGCTGGCCGGCCGGGTGGTTCTGGTCACCGGGGGGGTCCGCGGCGTGGGCGCCGGCATCAGCTCGGTCTTCGCCGGGCAGGGCGCGACCGTCGTCACCTGTGCGCGGCGGGCCGTCGAGGGGTTGCCCTATGAGTTCCATTCCTGCGACGTCCGCGACGACGACGCCGTCAAGGCGCTGATCGACGCCATCGTCGAGAAGCACGGCCGGCTCGACGTGGTGGTCAACAACGCCGGCGGTTCGCCGTACGT
>NZ_LZKD01000119.1:0-13383 GCF_001668695.1 Mycobacterium sp. E2497 | reverse complement strand
TCGACCCGCTCGATCTCCCCCGCAGCGACCAGCTCCGCGACGGCGGGTTTGACCTGCTGGGCCGACAGACGGAAGTAGTCGCGGATGTCGGCCTCGGTGGCCACGCCGAGCGCGGTGGCCCCCCGCAGCGTGAGTCCCCGGACGGCCTCGGTGTCGTCGACCTCGCGGGCCAGCACGCTCGCCGGCAGCACCCGCTCCACCAGGTCGTAGTGGCGGGCGAAGCCCACCCGGGTGGCCGTGGTGAGCACGCCGGCCGCGAACAGCGCCTCGGCGACCCACTTGGTGTCGCTGCGGCTGCCCCACCAGCTTCCTTTGGGCCCGCGCGGTTCGGCCTCGAGATGAGCCTCGATCTGCCCGGCGGTGCTGGGCCCGAGTTCGGCGACGGCGGCAACGATCTTGTCGGCGAGGTGGGGGTTGGCCTTGACGATGTGGGTGCCCCAGCGGCCGTGCCGGTACTGGCGCATCCGCCAGCGCAGCAGGGGCCAGTCGTCGACGGCCATCAGCGCGGCCTCGTGCGCCCAGTACTCGGCCAGCAGCCGCGACGACCGCGGGCCCCAGGCGGCGCGGTCCAGCACGTCGCGGTCGTAGGGGCCGAGCCGGCTGAACACCGGCGCGTAGTGGGCGCGCACCGCGACCGACACCGAATCCAGTTGCAGCACTTGAATTCTCGATATCAGCCGCTTCAGGTGGGCGCGGGTGACCGGACCGGACGGCCGCGGCTCGCTAAAGCCTTGGGCCGCAACGGCGATCCGCCGGGCCTGCGCGGCCGACAGCCTGGGGGTCCGGATCGACACGGCGCCGAGAATACCGCTCGGGTCCGACAGCGGCGGGCGGCGACGCGGCTAGGCCGTGCTGACCTTTGCGTCCAGCGGCACCACGACGCTGGGTTCCGGCGCGTTCTTCTGCTCTTGGTAGGCCGACTCGAGCGCGGCCGGGACGGCCTCGAGGTCGCGGTACACGCCCATCAGCTGCTCGAGGACGTCGATCCGTTGTTTGATCGCCTCGTCCGCCGCGCGCCGGGCCTGCTCACGGTAGTGATCGGCCTCCCGCTGGGCATCCCGCCAGGACTTGTCGATCGCCGCTTCGGTTTCGGCGCGCATGCCGGCCAGTTCGGCCTCGAGTTGCTTCTTGGTTTCCTCGTAATCGCTTTCCATGGCTTTTCGTTGGGCGGCCATCTCCGCCAACTCCTCTTCGTGCTTTCGCTGCGCCGCCTCGACCTCCGCCTGGGCCGCCGCGATCAGCGCGTCCGCCTCGCTGCGCGCCTCGGCCTGCATCTCGGCCACCTCGTCGACCGCGCGGTTGAGCATCTTCGCCATCCGGCGCTGCATCGCGTGCGGTGCGGGTGAGGTGTCGGTGAGGACGGCGACCTCCTTGCGCAGCGCGGCCGTTTCGTCGCCGGCTTCCTTCAGCCGGGTCCGCAGGCTCTCGACGTCGTCGAGCAGCAACTGCTGCTTGGTGGTCAACATCTCGATGTGGGCGTCGACCGCGGACGGGTCGTACCCCCTGAACATGCGATTGAACGCCTTTGCGGGTTCGGTTATCACTGCCATTTCCCCCTTCTGGCAACGTGTTGGTGACCTGGCGAGACCGACCCCCGCGTCCGAGTATGTCACGGGCGCGGGGACCAACGCTCATGCCCGACGGTAGCTGTGCAGCCGGTAGCGCAGCCCCGTGCGGCTGACCTGCCACTCCCCCGCGTGACCGATCCAGCTGTCGTCGAGCACCGGTGCCAGCGCGTCGTCGTCGTCGCGCCGCAGGTCGACTTCGACCTCGGTGACCTCGCACCGGGTGGCGCGCGGCAGCGCCAGCAGGTACACCTGTTCGCCGCCGATCACCCAGGTCTGTGGCTCGTCCTCGCAACCGGCGAGGGCCGCCTCGAGCGAATCGACGACCTGCGCCCCATCGGCCTCGAAGTCGCTCCGGCGCGAGAGTACGACATTGCGGCGACCCGGCAGCGGCCGGACCTTCGCCGGCAGCGACTCCCAGGTGCGCCGGCCCATGACCACGGTGTGCCCGAGCGTCAGCTCCCTGAAGCGGGCCAGGTCCTCGGGCACTCGCCACGGGATGTCGCCACCGCGGCCGATGATGCCCGATGTGGACTGCGCCCACACCAGGCCGAGATCGGTCATACGGCGACGGGCGCTTTGATCGCGGGGTGCGGGTCGTAGTTCTTCACCACGACGTCGTCGTAGGTGTAGTCGAAGATCGAATCCCGGTGGGCCAGTGCCAATTCCGGGTAGGGGCGCGGTTCGCGGCTGAGCTGGGTCCGCACCTGCTCGACGTGGTTGTCGTAGATGTGGCAGTCGCCGCCCGTCCAGACGAACTCGCCGACCCCCAGACCGGCCTGGGCGGCCATCATGTGGGTGAGCAGCGCGTAGCTGGCGATGTTGAACGGCACCCCGAGAAACAGGTCGGCGCTGCGCTGATACAGCTGGCAGCTCAGCCGGCCGTCGGCCACGTAGAACTGGAAGAACGCGTGGCACGGCGGCAGCGCCATCTGCGGGATCTCCCCGACGTTCCACGCCGAGACGATGATGCGCCGCGAGTTCGGGTCGGTGCGCAGCAGCTCGCACGCCGCGCTGATCTGGTCGACGTGCTCGCCCGTCGGCGTCGGCCAGGACCGCCACTGCACGCCGTAGATCGGACCGAGATCGCCTGTCTCACTTGCCCATTCGTCCCAGATGGTGACACCGTGCTCGTGCAGCCAGGCGACGTTGGAGTCGCCGCGCAAGAACCACAGCAACTCGTAGACAACCGACTTCAGATGCACCTTCTTGGTGGTGAGCAGCGGGAAGCCGGCCGACAGGTCGTAGCGCAACTGCTGGCCGAACAGGCTGCGGGTCCCGGTGCCGGTGCGGTCGGATTTGGCCGTGCCCCGCTCGAGCACCAGGCGCAGCAGGTCCTCGTAGGGCGTGGGAACCGGCACGCGGAAAGCTTAGCGGCGATCGCAAGCGCGGCGAAGCCGGGCGCGGCGGGTCGCCGCCATATTTCCGCGGCGATCGCAAGCGCGGCGAAGCCGGGCGCGGCGGGTCGCCGCCATATTTCCGCGGCGATCGCAAGCGCGGCGAAGCCGGGCGCGGCGGGTCGCCGCCATATTTCCCGCGGTGGGCACGCGGAGTACAACGAATGCCATGCCGAAAATCATCGACACCATCACCACCCCTGACGGCACCTGCACCGTCAGCTTGTTCACCCCCGACGGTCCGGAAGCCCAGGTCCCCTGGCCGGGCGTGGTCATGTACCCCGATGCCGGCGGGGTGCGCGACACCTTCGACCAGATGGCCGCCAAGCTCGCCGGATACGGCTACACGGTGCTGCTGCCCGACGTGTACTACCGCAGCGGCGACTGGGCGCCGTTCGACATGGCCACCGTGTTCGGCGACGAGCGGGAACGCAGGCGGCTGTTTGGCATGATCGGCGGTCTCACTCCGGACAAGATGGCCAGCGACGCCGGCGCCTTCTTCGACTACCTGGCGGCCCGGGCCGAGGTGTCCGGGGAGCGCTTCGGTGTGTGCGGCTACTGCATGGGTGGGCGCACGTCGCTGGTGGTCGCGGGTCGGGTGCCCGAACGCGTCGCCGCGGCGGCGTCGTTCCACGGCGGCGGCCTGGTGACCGACACCGCAGACAGCCCGCACCTGCTGGCCGACCGGATGCGCGCCAGCGTGTACGTGGGCGGCGCCAAGGACGACGCGTCCTTCACCCGCGAGGACGCTGAGCAGCTCGAGAAAGCGCTGACGGCGGCCGGCGTGCGGCACACCATCGAGTGGTATCCGGCGGGCCACGGGTTCGCGGTTCCGGACAACGCGCCGTACGATCCCGCGGCGGCCGAGCGGCACTGGCAGGCCATGACCGAGGTGTTCGCTTCGGCGCTACCGCGCTAAGCGGCCCAGCAGCACGGGTCTCACCTAGCTCGGCGGCAGGTCCACCAATTCGGCCAGCCGGGCGCGGTGACGGTAGGCGGTGCCGAAGATGAGCTGGTCGCTCTTGGCGCGCTTGAGGTAGAGGTGCGCGGGATACTCCCACGTCATGCCGATGCCGCCGTGTAACTGGACGCACTCCTCGGCCGCGTGCACGGCGACGCCGCTGCAATAGGCCTGGGCGAGGGCCGTGGCGACGGCGGCGTCTTCGTCGTGGCGGGCGCACGTGTCGGCGGCATAGCGGGCCGCCGCCGTCGCGGCGCCGACCTCGAACCACAGGTCGGCCAGCCGGTGCTTGACCGCCTGGTAGGAACCGATCGCGCGGCCGAACTGCTTGCGCTGCTTGACGTAAGCCAGGGTGGTGTCGAAACACCACTGGGCCACCCCGAGTTGCTCCGACGCCAGCAGCGCCGCCCCGGTGCGCAGCGCCTCGGCGACCGGTCCGTCCGCCGGCCCGACGCGCGACGAGTCCACCGCCGAAAAGCTCACGTCGGCAAGGGGTCTCGTCATGTCCAACGCGAGCAGTGGGGACACCTGCACACCGGCCGCCGCGCGCGGGACGGTATGTAGCTCCAGCCCGTCCGGGCCCGCGACCGGCACCACCAGCACGTCGGCCTCGGCGGCCCCGGCGACGCTGGTGACCGAGCCGCTCAGCCCGTCGGCGGCGCCGGTCACCGCCGTCACCGGATCGCCTGGTGCTGCCGACAGCGGCACCACCAACGCGGCGGTCAGTTCGCCTTGTGCCAGGGCGGACACGGTCTCGGTGTCGCCGGCGCGCAACAGCGCGACGGTGGCCAGCACGGCGCTGGACAAGAACGGCACGGGCGCGACGGCCCGCCCGATCTCCTCCATGACGACCGCCGCCTCGCGCGCACCCGCGCCCGCTCCGCCGAGCGACTCCGGGACCAGTAGGCCGGCCACTCCCAGCTCGCCGGCAAGCGTCCGCCAAACACCCGAAAAGTCTTGCGGCTCAGGGTCGTAGGCGTGGGTCACCGATTCGGGTGGGCAGCGGTCGGCGAACAGCTGCCGGACGCTGTCCCGCAGCGCCTCCTCGGTGTCGGAGTACAGCAGGTCACTCACCGGTTCAGGTCCTTCCACGCGACGTCTTTGTCGACGCGATGTTCACCCGGCAGGCCGAGGATGCGCTCGGAGATGGTGTTGCGCAGGATCTCCGAGGTGCCGCCCTCGATCGAGTTGCCGCGGGCGCGCAGGTAGCGGTACCCGGGCTCGCGTCCGATCAGGTCGACGACCTCGGTCCTGCGCATGGTCCAGTCGTCGTACTGCAGGCCGGACTCGGCGTGCAGCTCGATGTCGAAGCCCGAAATGGCTTGCGCGAGGCGGGCAAAGGCCACCTTCATGCCCGCGCCCTCCGGTCCCGGTTGGCCGGCCTGGGCCTGCTGCCGCAGCCGCTCACCGGCCAGCCGGAGGACCTCGGCGTCGACCCAGAGCCGCATCAGCTCGTCGTGCATCGCGGGGTTGCGCAGCCCGGGCTGGTCCCGCCACGCCTTGGTGACCTTCCCGATGATCCCGCCCTCGCGTGGCGTCCCGGCGCGGGTGCCGATGGCGACGCGCTCGTTGTTCAGCGTCGTGGTCGCGACCCGCCAGCCGCCGCCGACCGGGCCGAGCCGGTTGGCGTCGGGCACGCGGGCGTCGGTGAGGAACACCTCGTTGAACTCCGCCTCGCCGGTGATCTGGCGCAGGGGTCGCACCTCGACGCCGGGCTGCGTCATGTCGCACAGGAAATACGTCAGGCCCGCGTGTTTGGGCACGGTGGGGTCGGTGCGGGCGACCAGGATGGCCATCTGCGCGTGCTGGGCCATCGAGGTCCACACCTTCTGCCCGTTGACAATCCAGTCAGAAGGGTTATCCGCGTCGCGCGCCGCGCGGGTGGCCAGCCCGGCCAGGTCCGAGCCCGCGCCGGGTTCGCTGAACAGCTGGCAGTAGACCTGCTCGCCGGTGAACAAGGGGCGCAGGAACTTTCGTTTCTGTTCGTCTGTGCCGAATGCAGCGATGGTGGGGGCCGCCATGCCCATGCCGATGAAGTTCTTGGGTGTGCCGCCCACCGGCGCGCCCGCGGCGGCCAGCTGGGCGTCGACGATTTCCTGGGCCTTGCGCGGCAGGTCGAGCCCTCCGAAACCGTGCGGCAGGTGTACCCAGGCCAGGCCCGCGTCGTACTGCGCGCCGAGGAATTCTCGCGGTTCGGTGCTGGCCGGGTCGTGTTCGTCCAGCAGCGCCTGCACCCGCGCCTTGAGGTCGACCGCCAGGTCTTCGGAGGTCATCGCTAGCCCTGCGGCCGGACCTGGAAACCCTGCGCGGCACCGAGCAGGAGGCCGCCGTCGATGACCATGGTTTCGCCGGTGATCCAGCTCGCGGCGTCGGAAACGAGGAAGGCCACGGCGCCGGCCACATCGGCCGGCTCACCGATGCGCCCGAGCGCGATCGAGGAGGCGAGCGGGTCCTCGTGGTCCTTCCACAGCGCCTCGGCGAGCCGGGTGCGCACCACTCCGGGGGCGATGGCGTTGACACGGATGCGCGGGGAGAGTTCCAGCGCCAGCTGCTTGGTGACGTGGATCAGGGCGGCCTTGGTGGCGTTGTACATGCCCATGGCCGGCGATTGGTGCAGGCCGCCGATCGAGGCGGTGTTGACGATCGCCCCGCCGTGCTCGCCCATCCACGACTTGACGACCAGCGAGGTCCACAGCAACGGCGCCCAGAGGTTGACGTCGAAGATTTTGGTGAAGCGGGCGTGGTCCTGGTCGATGAGCGGACCGTAGGCCGGGTTGGTGCCCGCGTTGTTGACGAGGATGTCCACGCCGCCGAAACGTTCGAGCGTGAGGTCCACGCAGCGGCGGGCGGCGTCCTCGTCGACCGCGTGGGCGCCGACGCCGAGGGCGTTGCCGTCCACCTGCGCGGCGGCCTCGTCGGCGGCCTCCTGCTTGCGGGCGGTGAGCACCACGTTCGCCCCCGCGGCCGCGAGCTGCTGGGCGATGGCCAGCCCGATCCCGCGCGAGGCGCCGGTGACGATCGCCGTTCGGCCGGTCAGATCCAGTGAGGTCATCGTGGTGCGCCTTCCGTTGCGCGAAAGCGAACGGTTTCCCGTTCGCTACATGGATGTTTTACACGTGTGGGTCCGTGGTATGCGACCCGCATGTTCTCGAAATTAACCCTCGCGAAAAGACTGGTAGTGGGCGGGGCTGCGGCCGCGGCAATCGCGGTCGCGCCGATCGCCATGACCGACTCCCACGCCTCGGCGCCTGCGCCGTCCGCGGCGCCCACGCACGTGGTGTTCAAGGACGACCCGGGCGGTGGTGGCTGTGACGCCAACGGCAACTGCGGTTCCGGCGGCCAGTTCAGCGGCCCCGGCGGCGGTCCCGGCGGCCAGGGCTGCGTCCCGGGCGTGGGCTGCGGCTCCGGCGGCCAGAACGCGGGACCCGGCGGGATCCCCGGCGGTCAGGGCTGCCTGCCCGGCGTCGGGTGCGGTTCCGGCCACGCCTGATCCGTTCGACTGATCAATCCGATCCGCGCGGCTCCCGGAGCCTGGCGATCCAGGCCCGGGAGTCCGCGGGGTCGATGACGTCGTCAAGTTCGAAAGTGGTGGCCGCCCGCAGCGCCTTGCCGTGCTCGTAGGCCGCCGCCACCAGCTTGTCGAACAGCTCCTGGCGCTGCACCGGGTCCGCCTCGGCCGCCAGCTCCTTGCTGAAGCCGAGGCGCACGGCGCCCTCGAGTCCCATCCCGCCGATCTCCCCCGTGGGCCAGGCGACGGTGAACTGCGGGGCGCGGAACGAACCGCCGGCCATGGCCATGGCGCCGAGCCCATATCCCTTGCGCAGGATGATCATGCCGACCGGCACGGTCAGCCGCGCTCCCACTACGAACATTCGCCCGAACCGCCGGACCGCGGCCTGGGTCTCCGCGTCGGGACCGACCATGAAGCCCGGTGTGTCGCACAGCGAAATGACCGGCAGCCGGAACGATTCGCAGAGGGCGAGGAAGTCGCCGGCCTTGTCGGCCGCCTCGGCATCGATGGCGCCGCCGAGGTGGTGCGTGCTGTTGGCGATCAGCCCGTAGGGCGCCCCTTCGACGCGGACGAGCGCGGTGACGATCCCGACGCCGTAGTCGGGCCGCAGCTCCAACGCGGAGCCGGCGTCGACGATCGCCTCGATCGCCCGGTGGACGTCGTAGGCGCGTAACCGATTCTGCGGCACCACATGACGGGCCAGGCGTGGGTCCGGTGCCGCCCAGTCGTCCAGTGCGCCCTGGAAATAGGACAGATACTGCTTGGCCAGCGAGACCGCGTGCGCCTCGTCGCGGGCGACCAGGCTGACCACGCCGTTGCGCCGCTGCACGCCGATCGGCCCGATCGCCTCGGGCGGGTAGACTCCGAGCCCGCCGCCCTCGATCATGGCCGGGCCGCCCATCCCGATGTTGGCGTCCGGCGTCGCGATGATGACGTCGCACACCCCGGCCAGCGCGGCGTTGCCGGCGAAGCACCGGCCCGACACGATGGATATCAGCGGGACCCGGCCGCTCAGCGCCGCGAGCATCCGGAAGGTCGGCACGTCCAGCCCCGCGGCGCCGCCGACGTCGGTGTCGCCCGGCCGGCCGCCGCCGCCCTCGGCAAACAGCACCACCGGCAACCCTTTTCGGGCGGCCAGGTCGAACGCTCGGTCGGTCTTCGCGTGGTTGCGCATGCCCTGCGTGCCGGCCAGCACGGTGTAGTCGTAGGACACCACGACGGCCTCGGCGGCCGCTCGCCCGAAACGGTCCGCGCCGATGGTGGCGAGGCCGGCGACCAGGCCGTCGGCCGGCGTGTTGGCGATCAGGTCCTCCTCCGAGCGCCGGCTGCGCTGCGCCGCGATCGCCAGCGCGCCGTATTCGACGAAGCTGCCGGGGTCGATCAGATCGGCGATGTTCTCCCGGGCGGTGCGACGGCCTTGCTTGTGCCGCTTGGCCACCGCCGCCTCGCGCCCCTCGTCCCGGGTGAGCAGATGCCTCCCGCGCACCTCGTCGAGGTCGGCGCGCGGCCGGTCGAGATCCGTGGTGGTCGTTGACGAATCGCCGCCGGAAGCGGCGCCGGTGCGGGTGAAGACCAGTAACGGGTCGCCGGTTCCGACGACCTGCCCGGGGGTCACCAGGTTGCGCATGGTCCGCAGCGCATCCGGGGCGACGAGCACGTGCTGCATCTTCATCGCCTCGAGGACGACGAGCTGGCTGCCCGCGCCGTATTCGGCGTCCTCGCGCGCCACCTCGACGACGGTGCCGGCCAGCTGCGCCCGCAGCACGTCCTCGCCGGGGTAGAGCTCGACCGGCGCGGCGCGGACGTCGTGCTGGTGCCACGACGCCGCCGCCAGCTCGGGTAGCTTCTGGTCGACGAAAACAGTGCTCACGCAGCCGGATTCCACGGCAGGGTCACTCAGCAACTCGCGCAGGAAGTCGATGTTGGTGCGGACGCCCTCGATGGCGAACTCGGCCAGGGCGGTCCGGGTCTTGCGCAACGCGGCCCCGGGTGACGCCCCGCGCACGTGGGTCACCACCTTCGCCAGCAGCGAGTCGTAATGCGGGTTGACGACCAGTCCCACCCGGCCGTAGGTGTCGACCCGGATCCCCGGCCCGCTCGGTGGAGAGAAGGCGGTGAGCGTGCCGGCGGAGGGGACAACCGAGAGGTCGGCGGCGAAGGTCTCCGCGTTGACCCGCGCCTGGATCGCCAAGCCGCGGTGCGCTGCGGGCTCGCCGATGACTTCGGTTCCGTCGGAGGCGATTCCGGCCGGCAGCCCGAGCTGGTAGAACGAGGCGCCCCCGGCGATGTCCAGCTGGACAGCCACCAGGTCGATCCCCGTCGTCTCCTCGGTGACCGTGTGCTCCACCTGGATTCTCGGGTTGACCTCCAGGAATACGAAGTCCTCACCGGTAACCAGGAATTCGACCGTGGCCAGCCCACGCAGCGCGACACGCGCGCACAGTAGGGCCGCGGCCTGGTGCAGGGCGCGGCGCAAGCGATCCGAAATCCCTTGGGCGGGCGCCATTTCGACGAGTTTCTGGTAGCGCCGCTGGATGCTGCAGTCGCGGTCGCCGAGTGCGAGCGCGCGGGTCTGGTGCCCCGCCGGGGCGGCGATCACCTGGACCTCGATGTGCCGGGCACCGTCGAGCAGCGCCTCGGCGAACAGCGCCGGGTCGCCGAAGCCGAGTCGCGCCTCCGCGGCGCACTGGCGGTAGGCGTCGCCGATCTGATCGGCGCTGCACACCGTGCGCATCCCGCGTCCACCGCCGCCGGCGAGGGCCTTGATCATGATGGCGCCGCCCTGGGCGGCGAAGAACGCCTCGACGTCCGCCACGCTGCTCGGCCCGTCGGTGGCGGGCAACACCGGCACCCCGGCGGCCACGGCGGCGGCGCGGGCGGCGGCCTTGTTGCCGACCAGCTCGAGTGCGTCGGCGTCCGGCCCCACAAACGCGTACCCTGCGCCGACGCAGGCGCGGGCGAATTCGGCGTTCTCACTGAGGAATCCGTAGCCCGGGTGGACCAGCTGTGCGCCCGAGCTCTTGGCCGCGGCCAGCAGTGCGGGCTGGTCCAGGTAGGCTCGCGGTCCGGCGCCGGGCAGGCCGATCGCCTCGTCGGCGGCGTGCACGTGCGGGCTCTCGGCATCGTCCTCGGCGTAGACCGCGGCCGTCCGCATGCCCAATTCGGTTGCGGTGCGGACGATTCGGAGCGCAATCTCGCCGCGGTTGGCGACTAACACGGTCGCACTCATCGCAGCTGCTCCCCCCACCGCACCTGCTCACGGAGTTTGCCTTTGAGCAGCTTGCCGCCGGCGTTGCGTGGCAGCGCGTGAGCGACCACGGCGACGTACTGCGGCACCTTGAAGTCGGCGAGCTGCGAGCGACAGTGGTCGAGCACCGCCGGTACGTCGATCTCGTCCGCGCCGCCGAAGAGCACCGCCCCCACCTTCTCGCCCATGACGTCGTCGGGAACCCCGAGCACGCACGCGTCGGCGACGTGGGGCGCCGCCAGGAGCACGGCTTCGACCTCGACGCTGGAGACGTTCTCACCGCCACGGTTGATGATGTCCTTGAGCCGGTCGACGATGTGTATCCGACCGGCGTCGTCGACCCGCACCACGTCGCCGGTGTGCAGCCAGCCGTCCACGATGGTGGCCGCGGTGGCCTCCGGCCGGTCCCAGTAGCCGGCGGTCACGTTGGCGCCGCGCACCACCAGCTCGCCGACTCCCGGCTCGTCGCCGCCGAACGGAACCAGGCCCAGGTCGACGGACGGGACCGCGTACCCGACCGAGTCGGCGTGCTCGACCGCGTCGCGGCTCGGCAGCACGGTCATCAGCGATGCCGTCTCGGTCATGCCGTAGCCGTTGAACACCGTGGCCCGGGGGAAGGCGTTCTTCACCGCCCGCACCAACGCCGGGGCGATCGGGGCGCCGCCGTACCCGACCCAGCGGACCCCGGAGACGTCGACGTCGGCGAAGCTGTTGTGCCGCAACATCAATGCGTAGATCGCCGGGACGGTGACCATGACCGAAATGCGCTCGGCGCTCAGCGTGGCGATCAGCCCGTCCAGGTCGAGGGCGGGCATGATCACCGACGCCCCACCCAGGCGGGTGGCCGCCAACAGTTGCGAGTTGCACCCGGTCACGTGGAAGAGTGGCACGGAGATCAGCGTGCGCATCGCTTCGCCGAGATCGCGAGGCTGGTCGAGGCAGCGAATCGCGTTCTCGGTGTTGGTCAGGAAGGCCTCGTGGGTGGTCGGCACCCCCTTGGGGTGGCCGGTGGTCCCCGAGGTATAGAACAGCGCGGCCACGTCGGCGGGACCGACTTGCTCGGTCACGTACGGCCGCCCTTCGGGCAGGGGTGCGTCGGCCGCCAGGTCCAGCGTCGCCCCCGAGTCGGAGAGGACGAACTCGACTTCAGGTTGCGCCGAGCGCGTATTGACCGCCACCGCGACGCCGCCGGCCATCACCGTGCCCCAGAACGCCAGCACCCAGTCGATGCCCGCGGGGTGCCGCACCGCGACGCGGTCGCCGGGCCGCAGTCCGGCCGCGCGCAACCCACCGGCCACCCGCGCCGCGGAGTCCCACAACTGGCGGTAGGTCAGTCGCCCGGCGCCGAGTTCGACCACCACCTCGCTGTCCGGGCGCCGCTCGACCTGGTCGACGAGCATGTCGAGCAGGGTGGCCGGGAGATCGTCGTAGCGCGGGATGCCGTCGGCACCGCGAGTCACGCCGGTCGTGGGGAACGGGTTGTTGTCCCGGGAAATGTCGAGGACCGCTCCCCGCTGCGTCACGTCTCGACCTCCGTCACAAAGAACAGTTGCGTCCGCTGTGAGCGTAGTGGGCCGCCCCGTCCCTGAGCTCGAAACGGTGCTGCCGGATCAGCGGGGTGATCCCGGCGGCGAACCGGACAGACCGTCCGCGATCCCCCGGTCTATGTCGTGTTGTTGAACCGGGCCGCCTGAAGGCGTGTCCGGGCAGCTGCAGCCGAGAGTGCCGAAGACGCCGCGGTCGGCATGGACCGGTGTCCCGACACCGCAGCCCAGCGCCAGGACGGCGGTGAGCACTATCTCGGCGATCACGTCGCGGCCCCTCCTCACCCGGCGGCTACCCGCCCCATACATAAGCGGACGAGCATGCGCACTAACGGGTTCCACTGACGAGATCGGGGGTGCGCTCGTCGGCCGCCTCGGCCGCCTCCGAGCGCAGCAGCATCCCGTTGAGGGCGAGAAACGTCAGGACCGCCCCGGAGCCGGCCATCATCGGCGGCAGCACCAGCAAACACAGCTCCGACAAGCCCAATCCGGTCAGACGAACTCCTGCCAGCAAAGCGGCCGCGTCGAAGGCGAGGAGTTCGGCGAGGTGGACAACGGACCTCACCAGATACCGGCCGCCGACGGCACGGATACTGGCCGAAGATGCGGTGGTCGTCGTCATGACCCCAGGCTCGCGCGCCACCGGGTCGGTGTCGTCGGTGCTGACACCCGTCTCGCGGGACCGCCAGCCTGACCGCGGCGATACCCGCTGGCTGCAATTACGCTCGGGACTGCCGGTGCGGATCATACGAGAGGATCGGGTCGGGTGGAGCCGGAGAAGCCGGGCAAGCGGGTCGTCGTCGCCGACGACGACGTGCTGTTGCGGGAGGGATTGGCCAGCCTGCTGACCCGGTCCGGTTACCGCGTCGTCGGTCAGGCCGGTGACGCCGCGAGCCTTCTCGAACTGGTCCGCCGGGAAAAGCCGGAGCTGGCGATCGTCGACATCCGGATGCCGCCGACGGGCACCACCGAAGGACTCGACGCCGCGATGACAATCCGCGAGGAGCTGCCGCCGGTCGGGCTGGTGATCTTGTCCGCGCACGTGGACGTCGAGCCGGCGATGCGGCTCCTGGCCAGCGGCCGCGGCGTCGGTTACCTGCTGAAGACGCGGGTCACCGATGTCGACGACTTCCTGGACACGCTGGGCCGCATCGCCGG
>NZ_LZKD01000118.1:0-11779 GCF_001668695.1 Mycobacterium sp. E2497 | reverse complement strand
CGAGCCCGACGACGGCGTCGACGCCCCGGAACCCGGCGCCCCGGCGCTGGCGGACCGCCTGGGCCGCGCGCGGCGGCGGGTGTCGGCGCGGCTGCCCGGCGTGCGGGCCGCCCTGCTGCCGCGGCTGACCCGGTTGGCGTGCGCCGTGGCCGGCGGTGTGCTGCTGTACACCAGCTTCCCGTCGCTGAACTGGTGGTGGGGCGCGGTTGTGGCCGCCGCGCTGCTGGCCTGGGTGCTCAAGCACCCGGCGACGACGCCGGCGGGCGGCTTGGGCTACGGGTTCCTGTTCGGCCTGGCGTTCTATCTGCCGCTGCTGCCCTGGATCAGCCTGCTCGTCGGCGCCGTGCCCTGGATGGCGTTGGCCATGACGTGTGCGCTGTTTCCCGCGCTGTTCGGCCTGTGCGCCGTGGTCGTGCGCCGGCTGCCGGGCTGGCCCGTCTGGTTCGCGCTGGTGTGGACGGCACAGGAGTGGCTGAAATCAACCGTCCCGTTCGGCGGCTTCCCGTGGGGCGTGGTGGCCTTCGGCCAGGCGCAGGGCCCCTTCCTGCCCTTGGCCCAGCTCGGCGGTCCCGCGTTGCTCTCGATGGCGATCGTGCTGGTGGGCTTCAGCGCGACCGCCATCGAGCTCGAGATCGTGAAATGGTGGCGCACCGGCAATCGGGCGCACCGCGGCGACGACGAACCGGTGAAAGCCGATGCGGCACCGCCCGCCGTGGTGCTGCCTGGCGTCTGCATCTGCCTGGTCTTGTTCGTCTCCGTCATCGTCTGGCCCCAGGTTCGGCACGCCGGCACGGGATCGGGCGGCGAGCCCTCGGTCACCGTGGCGGTGGTGCAGGGCAACGTGCCGCGGCTCGGCCTCGACTTCAACGCGCAGCGCCGCGCGGTGCTCGACAACCACGTGCGCGAGACGCTGCACCTGGCGGAGGACGTGCGCTCCGGACAGGCGCCGCAACCGCAATTCGTCATCTGGCCGGAGGACTCATCGGACATCGACCCCCTGGTGAACGTCGACGCCGCGCTGGAGATATCCCAGGCCGCGACCGCGATCGGCGCGCCGATCCTGATCGGTACCGTGTCCGAACTGCCCGGCAGCCCGCCGGAGAATCCGCAATACACCAACACCATGATCGTGTGGAACCCGGCGACCGGACCGGCCGATCGGCACGACAAGGAAATCGTGCAGCCATTCGGCGAATACCTGCCGATGCCCTGGCTCTTCAGGCACCTTTCCAGCTACGCCGACCGCGCCGGGAACATGGTGCCCCGCCCGGGCCGGGACATCGTGCACATCGCCGGGGTGCCGGTCGGGGTGGCCACCTGCTGGGAAGTGATCTTCGACCGCGTCCCGCGCAACGCGGTCCGCAACGGCGCCCAGTTGCTGGCCGTTCCGAGCAACAACGCCACTTTCAACAAGACGATGAGCGAACAACAGCTGGGTTTCGCCAAGGTGCGGGCCGTTGAACACGATCGATACGTGGTGGTCGCCGGCACCACCGGGATCAGCGCGGTGATCGCACCGGACGGGGCCGAGCTGGTGCGCACCGACTTCTTCCAGCCCGATTACCTGGATATGCAGGTTCGCCTGAAGACCAAGCTGACGCCGGCCACCCGCTGGGGCCCGCCGTTGCAATGGCTCCTGGTCGCGACGGCCGGGGCGGCAATCTTGGCCGGGATACGGCAGAATGGTTGGTTCGCGCGTTCGATTCGTCGGAGGTCCAAGGGTCCGGACGGATCCTCGGACGCCGGCACGCCCCCAGGCGAAACCCCACCCGGCGAGGCGGACAGTCCTCCCGAGGAGGGCGGAGACCAGGCGCCGCCGGATGACGAGGGTGACTACACTCCGCTCCACGAGGGCGGCCGACGACCGTCGCGTAATTTCGGGCGACACAGAGGAGCTACATGACCACCGGCCAGCCGGCGCCCCGGGACTCGGGAAGTCGTCCCAGCGAGCGCGTCCTGGTGATCATTCCCACCTACAACGAGCGGGAGAACCTGCCGGTGATCCACCGGCGGTTGAAGGACGCCTGTCCCCACGTGCACCTGCTCATCGTCGACGACAGCAGCCCCGACGGCACCGGCGAGCTCGCCGAGGAACTGGCGGCCGCAGACGCGGGTCGTACCCACGTCATGCACCGGACGGCCAAGGACGGGCTGGGCGCGGCGTACCTGGCGGGCTTCGCCTGGGGACTGAGCCGCGACTACTCCGTGTTGGTGGAGATGGACGCCGACGGCAGCCACGCGCCCGAACAGCTGCACCGCCTGCTGGACGCCATCGACGCCGGAGCCGACCTGGCCATCGGTTCCCGCTACGTCGAAGGCGGCTCAGTGCGGAACTGGCCGTGGCGACGCTGGGCGCTGTCGTGGACGGCCAACACCTATGCGCGCGTCGCGCTGGGCATCGGTGTGCACGACATCACCGCCGGCTACCGCGCGTACCGCCGCGAAGTCCTCGAGGCGATCGGCCTCGACGCGGTGGACTCCAAGGGCTACTGCTTCCAGATCGACCTGACCTGGCGCACGGTGTGCAACGGGTTCGTCATCGCCGAGGTGCCGATCACCTTCACCGAGCGTGAACTGGGCGTCTCGAAGATGAGCGGCTCGAACATCCGCGAGGCGCTGGTCAAGGTCACCCGATGGGGCATCGAGGGGCGCAAGACTCGCGCCGGCACCCAGCGCGCGGACAACCGCAGCTAAAGCGGTCTGAGGTCAGCCGCGGCGGCGTGACCGGATGATTTCGAGCCGCTCCTTGAGCAGCTCTTCGAGCTCTTCGACGCTGCGCCGTTCCAGCAACATGTCCCAGTGCGTGCGCGGCGGCTTCACCTTCTTCGGCTCGGGCAGGTCGCCCTCGATCAGGGTGCCTTCCAAGCCGTTGCGGCACAGCCAGGTGCCGGGAATTTCGGCGTCGTCGGCGAAGGGGACCTCGAACTCTTCGCCGTTCTCGGTGCGGTACTTCGCGAGCTGACGTGGTGCAAGGTCGTGGTTGCGGTCGGTCTCGTAGCTCACGGCTCCGAGGCGACTGCCCCTAAGGACGCGATCAGCCATGTTGCTACTCCTCTAGGTCTTTTCGAACTTTCGGGCTGCTGTAGTGCAATTCTGTCCCGCTTGGCAAACGTCGCGGCGCTCGGCGTAGTTCCCGGCCTCGGTGGCCGGCGTACGCGACGCGGCCTTCAATGATACCGGGATCGCCGCGCGAACCCGACTAAAGTCGGCAGCCGTGAGCCGTCGCACCCCTCCGCAACCCTGCCGCTGGTGCGGTCGAGACGTGTCCGACGCGGGGATGGGACGCCGCCGCCAGTACTGCCGGCAGTCGTGCCGGCAGCGGGCGTACGAACAGCGCGCCTCGTTGACCCGGGGGCCCGCAGTGGCGCTGCCTCCTGACGCGGTGGTCCTGTCGGCCGACGACGCGGTCGACCTGTCCGACCGGGTCTACCAGGTGCGGTGCGCGGCCGAGGACGTCGCGACCGCCCTCGAAGAAGGGGCCCGGCCCGCCGAACTGCGCGAATTGTGCGACGTGCTGATCCGAGCCGCCCGGGCGGCCGACGGCTGGCGCCGGGCCGGTGTCTGACCCGTCCTGACCACGATCGATGCTCAGCCGGGTACAGTCGCGCCATGGAAGGCGCGTCAGTTGTATCCCGGCCTGCCCGGGCCCGGACGGTCCCCGGCACCCGCGGGCGCAAACGCGCGTTTTCGATCCCCTTGGACAAGGCGTTCCTCACGCCCAAGCCGGTCCTCCTGTAGCAGCCGGGAGCATCGGACGTTTTGAAATCCCGTCGGAGTTGGCGATACTCACCAGCGACATTCTTGGGCCGGAGAGCGGCACGACATCGCATCGTGCAGCAATTTCCGTGACTCGGCGAGAGTCGCATCAGGGCATCTGACGGCCAAGTTAGGCGAGAGGTAGTGATGGTGGATCAACTCCAGCATGCGACCGAAGCGCTGCGCAAAGCGCTGGTCCAGGTCGAACGCCTGAAACGCACCAACCGTGCGCTGCTGGAGCGGTCGAGCGAGCCGATCGCGATCGTCGGGATGTCCTGCCGTTTCCCTGGCGGAGTCGAGACACCGGAAGACCTCTGGCGGATGGTCGCCGACGGCCGCGACGTGATCACGGACTTCCCCAGCGATCGCGGCTGGGACCTGGCGAGCCTGTACGACCCGGACCCCGACGCGCGCCACAAGACCTACGCGAAGACCGGTGGTTTCGTCGACGGTGTGGCCGACTTCGATCCGGCCTTCTTCGGGATCGCTCCGAGCGAGGCGCTCGCGATGGACCCGCAGCATCGGATGCTGTTGGAACTGTCCTGGGAGGCGCTGGAGCGGGGCGGGATCGACCCCAGCGGGCTGCGCGGCAGCGCGACCGGTGTGTTCGCCGGCCTCATCGTCCAGGGCTACGGCATGCTCGCCGAGGAGATCGAGGGCTACCGACTGACCGGCATGACCTCCAGTGTCGCCTCGGGCCGGGTGTCGTACGTGCTGGGGCTCGAGGGCCCGGCGGTGTCGGTGGACACGGCCTGTTCGTCGTCATTGGTCGCGCTGCACATGGCGGTGCAGTCGCTGCGTTCGGGGGAGTGCGACCTGGCGCTGGCCGGCGGCGCGACCGTCAATGCCACCCCGACGGTCTTCGTCGAATTCAGTCGCCACCGCGGGCTGGCCCCCGATGGCCGGTCCAAGGCTTACGCCGGGGCGGCCGACGGCGTCGGCTGGTCGGAGGGCGGCGCGATGCTGGTCGTCGAGCGGCTCTCGGACGCCCGGCGGTTGGGCCATCCGGTGCTGGCGCTGGTGCGCGGATCGGCGGTCAACCAGGACGGGGCATCGAATGGGTTGACCGCGCCGAACGGCCCCTCGCAGCAGCGGGTGGTGCGTGCGGCGCTGGCCAATGCAGGCCTGTCGGCGGCGGACGTGGATGTGGTGGAAGGCCACGGCACGGGCACGACGCTGGGTGACCCGATCGAGGCGCAGGCGTTGCTGGCGACCTACGGGCAGGACCGGTCCCAGCCGCTCTGGCTGGGGTCGATCAAGTCGAACATGGGCCACACGCAGGCGGCGGCGGGTGTGGCCGGCGTGATCAAGATGGTTCAGGGCATGCGCCACGAAATGCTGCCGGCGACCTTGCATGTGGACGTGCCCAGCCCGCACGTCGACTGGTCGGCGGGATCGGTGTCGTTGCTGACCGAGGCGCAGCCGTGGCCCGCCGGGCACCGGGTGCAACGCGCCGGTGTGTCCTCGTTCGGGATCAGCGGCACCAACGCACACGTGATCATCGAGGCGGCCCCCGCGCCCGAGCCGCGCGAGGACCACCCGACACCCGTGGCCGTGCCGTGGGCGGTGTCGGCGAAATCCTTGTCGGCGTTGAGGTCCCAGGCCGCCCGGCTGGCAGCGCATGTGCGCGGGCGCGGTGACCTCGACGTCGCCGACGTGGCCTGGACGCTGGCGGGCCGCGCGACCTTCGAGCATCGGGCCGTCGTCATCGGTGGTGACCGGGACCGGTTGCTGGCGGGGCTCGACGAGCTGGCCGGCGATGAGCTGACGGGGTCGGTCGTTCAGGGCAGCGCGGGACCGGCCGGCAAGACCGTCTTCGTGTTTCCCGGCCAAGGTTCCCAATGGCTGGGCATGGGCGTCGAATTGCTCGACACCGCCCCGGTTTTCGCCCAGCAGATCAACGCGTGCGAGGAGGCGTTCGCCGAATTCGTCGACTGGTCGCTGATCGACGTCCTGCGCGGCGCGCCCGGGGCTCCGGGGATGGATCGCGTAGACGTGGTCCAGCCGGTGCTGTTCGCGGTGATGGTGTCGCTGGCCGAACTGTGGAGATCGGTCGGCGTCAACCCAGACGCGGTGATCGGCCACTCACAGGGTGAGATCGCCGCGGCGTATGTCGCCGGCGCCCTGTCGCTGCGCGACGCCGCCCGGGTGGTCACGTTGCGCAGCAAGCTGCTGCGGTCACTGGCGCACTCCGGGGGCATGCTGTCGATCGCATGCAGCACCGAGCGGGCACGAGAGTTGTTGGCGCCCTACGGCAACCGGATCAGTATCGCGGCCGTCAACGGCCGGTCGGCGGTGGTGGTGTCGGGCGAGGTGGCCGCGCTGGATGAACTCGCCGGATTCTGCGCCGACCTCGAGCTGCGCAGCCGCCGGATCGACGTGGACTACGCGTCGCACTCGGTCGAGGTCGAGGCCATTCGCGACGAGCTGATCGAGGCGCTGGCCGGTATCGAACCGAGTTCCTCGCGTGTCGCCTTCTTCTCCACGGTGACCGGAAATCGTTTGGACACCGCCGGTTTGGATGCCGCCTACTGGTATCGCAACATCCGGCAGACCGTGCAGTTCGACCAGGCGGTGCGCGCCGCCTGCGAGCACGGGTACCGCACGTTCGTCGAATCCAGTCCGCACCCCGCGCTGATCGCCGGCATCGAAGACACCTGCAACGACTGCGCCTCCGGCGATGCCGCGGCGATCGTCGTTCCCACCCTGGGCCGCGATGACGGCGGCCTCGAGCGATTCCTGGCGTCGGCCGCCGCCGCGTTCGTGGCGGGGGTGAGCGTGAACTGGCGCGGTCTCCTGGCCGGCGCGAGCTTCGTGGAGCTGCCGACGTACGCCTTTGACCGGCGCAGGTTTTGGCTGTCGGGCGAGGGCGTCGGGGCCGACGCCGCGGGCCTCGGGCTGGGCGCCAGCGAGCACGCGTTGCTCAGCGCTGTCGTGGAGTTGCCGGCGTCGGGCGGGGTGCTGCTGACGGGTCGGCTGTCGCCCAGCCTGCAGGGCTGGCTGGCCGATCACGCGGTCTCCGGGGCCGCGGTGTTCCCGGGCGCGGGGTTCGTCGAGCTGGCGATCCGGGCCGGCGACCAGGTCGGCTGTTCGGTAGTCGACGAACTGACGTTGCAGGCGCCCCTGATGCTGCCCGCCGCCAGTTCCGTTGCGGTGCAAGTGGTTGTCGGTCCCGGCGAGGAATCCGGCCGGCGTCCCGTCTCGGTGTTCTCCCGGGCCGACGCCGGTTCGGGCTGGGTGTGCCACGCGGAGGGAGTGTTGAGCTCCCGTTCGATCGAGCCGAGCGCCGACCTGTCGGTGTGGCCGCCCGCGGGCGCGGTCGCGGTGGACGTGGCCGACGGCTACGACCGGCTGGCGGCCCACGGATACGGCTACGGTCCGGCGTTCCGGGGATTGACCGCGACGTGGATCCGCGGCGACGAGGTGTTCGCCGAGGTGCGGCTGCCGGACGCGGCCGGAGGCGTCGGTGGCTTCGGGGTGCACCCCGCGTTGCTCGACGCGGCGATGCACGCCGTCATCATGGCGCAGCAGGCGGCGGGCCGGCCCGTCGACGTGATGCTGCCCTTCTCGTGGCAGGACGTTTCGTTGCACGCCGCCGGTGCGACCGCGGTGCGCGCCCGCATCGCGCCGGTGAACCCAGCGGCCGGCGGCGGCGCCACCGCGATCTCGATCGAGCTCGCCGACGGTCTGGGATTGCCGGTGTTGTCGGTGGGTGCGATGGTTGCCCGCCCGGTGACCGAGCGGCAGCTGCGTGCGGCGGTGTCGAGTTCTGGCCCCGAGCGGCTGTTCGAGGTGGCGTGGTCGCCGGCCACCGCGTCGGCGACCGGCCCCGCGCCGTCTTACGAAATACTGGAATCGCTTGCCGAAGAACAGGATCCGGTCAGCGCAACGTATGAGCGCACGCATCGGGCGCTGACCGCGGTCCAGGCGTGGCTGACCGAACGTGACTCCGGTGTGCTGATCGTGGCGACTCGCGGCGCCGTGGGACTGCCCGGCGAGGACATCGGCGACCTGCCCGGCGCGGCGGTGTGGGGTCTGGTGCGTTCGGCGCAGACGGAACACCCCGGCCGCATGGTCCTGGTGGATTCCGATGTGCCGCTGGATGATCGGGCCGCCGCGTCGGCGCTCGCCGCGGGGGAGCCGCAGGTGTTGCTGCGCGACGGCCAGGTCTACACGGCGCGGGTGCGGCCCAGCCGCGCCGCCGACGATCTCCTGGTGCCCCCGGCCGAGGGACCCTGGCGATTGGGCATCGGCAGCGCCGGAACCTTCGAAAACCTGCGGCTGGAGCCGGTTCCCAACGCCGACGCGCCCCTGGAGCCCGGTCAGGTGCGGGTCGCACTGCGCGCTATCGCGGCCAACTTCCGCGACATCATGATCACCCTGGGCATGTTCACCCATGACGCGCTGCTCGGCGGTGAAGGCGCCGGCGTGGTGACCGAGGTCGGTCCGGGCGTCACCGAATTCGCCGTCGGCGACTCGGTTTACGGATTCTTCCCGGACGGGAGCGGCACGTTGGTCCCCGGCGACGTGCGGCTGCTGCAGCCGATGCCTGCGGACTGGTCCTACGCCGAGGCCGCCGCCATCTCGGCCGTCTTCACCACCGCGTACATGGCGTTCGTGCACCTGGCGGATGTCAAGCCGGGCCAACGCGTGCTGGTGCACGCCGCGGCCGGCGGTGTCGGCATGGCCGCGGTCCAGTTGGGCCGCCATTTGGGTCTGGAGATCTTCGCGACGGCCAGCAAGGGCAAGTGGGACACGTTGCGGGCCATGGGCTTCGACGAGGACCACATCTCGGATTCCCGCAGCCTCGAGTTCGAGGAGAAGTTTCGCGCGGTGACCGGTGGCCGCGGGATGGATGTGGTGCTGGATTCGCTGGCGGGTGACTTCGTGGACGCGTCACTGCGGCTGGTGGCCCCGGGCGGCGTGTTCCTGGAGATGGGCAAGACCGACATCCGCGACCCCGGCGTGATCGCCCAGGAGTATCCGGGCGTGCGCTACCGCGCCTTCGACCTTTTCGAGCCCGGCCGGCCCCGGATGCACCAGTGGATGATCGAGTTGGCCGGGTTGTTCGACGCCGGTGTGCTGAGCCCGTTGCCGGTCACCACGTTCGACATCCGGCGTGCCCGTGCGGCGTTGCGGTACCTGAGCCAGGCGCGCCACATCGGCAAGGTCGTCATGACGGTCCCGGACGCGCCGGCGGCAGGCACCGTGCTGATCACGGGTGGGACCGGAATGGCGGGTTCGACGCTGGCCCGCCACTTGGTGAGGCACCACGGGGTACAGAACCTGGTGTTGTTGAGCCGCAGCGGTCCCGACGCGCCCGGGTCGGCCGAGCTGATCGCCGAACTGGAGGAAGCCGGGGCGCGGGTGCGCGCGGTCGCGTGCGACGCCGCCGACCGGCAGGCCCTGGCCCCGGTGATCGGCGAGATTCCGGCGGCGCACCCACTCACCGGGGTGGTTCACGCCGCCGGTGTGCTCGACGACGCGGTGGTCACGTCGTTGACCCCGGAACGCGTCGATGCCGTGTTGCGCGCCAAGGTCGATGCCGCCTGGAACCTGCACGAGCTCACCCGCGACCTCGACCTGTCGATGTTCGTCATGTTCTCCTCGATGGCCGGGCTGGTGGGGTCTTCGGGGCAGGCCAACTACGCGGCGGCCAACTCCTTCCTGGACGGGCTGGCCGCGCATCGACGCGCCCACGGGTTGCCGGCGATCTCGCTGGGCTGGGGGTTGTGGGATCAGGCCAGCGCCATGACCGGTGGGCTCGACGCCGCCGACCTCGCCCGGCTCGGCCGCGACGGCATCCTGGCCTTGTCGTCGGGCGAGGCGATGGAGTTGTTCGACACCGCGCTGATCGTCGACGAGCCGTTCCTGGCGCCCGCCCGCATCGACCTGACCGCGTTGCGTGCCCACGCCGCCGCGGTCCCGCCCATGTTCGCCGACCTGGTCAACGCGCCCGCGCGGCGCCAGGTCGACGACTCGCTGGCCGCCGCGAAGTCGAAATCGGCTCTGGCCCACCGCCTGCACGGGCTGCCCGAACCAGAACAGCACGCCGTGCTGCTCGACCTGGTCCGCTCGCACATCGCCACCGTCCTGGGCAACACCACGCCGGAGGCGATCGACCCGGACAAGGCGTTCCAAGACCTGGGCTTCGACTCGCTGACCGCGGTCGAAATGCGCAACCGGCTGAAAACCGCGACCGGACTGGCGCTTTCACCCACCCTGATCTTCGACTACCCGACACCCAATGGGCTGGCGGGCTACATCCGCGGCGAACTCGCCGGAATGCCACAGGAAATCACGCCCACCCCGGTGGTTCGCGCCGTCGGCGACGACCCGATCGTGATCGTCGGCATGGCCTGCCGCTATCCGGGCGGGGTGAATTCCCCCGACGACCTCTGGCAGATGCTGGTCGAGCGCCGCGACGTGCTCTCGGGCTTTCCCACCGACCGCGGCTGGGACCTGGCGGGCATCTACAACCCCGATCCCGACGTGCCGGGCACCTGCTATACCCGCACCGGCGGCTTCGTGGACGGCGTCGCGGACTTCGACCCCGCCTTCTTCGGCATCGCGCCCAGCGAGGCGCTGGCCATGGATCCCCAGCAGCGGATGTTCCTGGAGCTGTCGTGGGAAGCGTTGGAGCGGGCCGGAATCGAACCCGGCGCGTTGCGCGGCAGCGCGACCGGCATGTTCGCCGGGGTGTATACCCAGGGTTACGGCATGGGCGCCGCCCCGGCCGCGGAGGGCTTCCGCCTGACCGGGCAGTCGTCGAGTGTGGCATCGGGCCGCGTGTCGTACGTGCTGGGCTTGGAGGGGCCGGCGGTATCGGTGGACACCGCGTGCTCGTCGTCGTTGGTCGCGTTGCACATGGCGGCGCAGTCGCTGCGTTCGGGGGAGTGCGATCTGGCGCTGGCCGGCGGCGTCACCGTCAACGCCACACCCGACATCTTCGTGGAGTTCAGCCGCATGCGCGGGTTGTCCGCGGATGGCCGCTGCAAGGCGTACGCGGGGGCCGCCGACGGCACCGGTTTCTCCGAAGGCGGCGGCATGCTTGTGGTCGAGCGCCTCTCGGATGCGCGGCGGCTCGGCCACCCGGTGCTGGCGGTGGTGCGGGGATCGGCCATCAACCAGGACGGTGCGTCGAACGGGTTGACCGCGCCTAACGGTCCGTCCCAGCAGCGGGTGGTCCGGGCGGCGCTGGCCAACGCCAGCTTGTCCGCGGCCGAGGTCGACGTGGTCGAAGGCCACGGCACGGGAACCACGTTGGGCGATCCCATCGAGGCCCAGGCATTGTTGGCGACCTACGGGCAGGACCGGTCCGAGCCGCTCCTGTTGGGCTCGATCAAGTCGAACATGGGCCACACGCAGGCCGCCGCCGGCGTGGCCGGCGTGATCAAGATGGTGCTCGCCATGCGCCACGGCCTGTTGCCGGCGACGCTGCACGTCGACGAACCCAGCCCGCACGTCGACTGGTCGGTGGGATCGGTGGAGCTGCTCACCGAGCCGCAGCCCTGGCCGGCGAACCGTGCGCGCCGGGCGGGCGTGTCGTCATTCGGCATTAGTGGCACCAACGCGCACGTGATCATCGAGGCCGCGCCCGTCGAGCCCACGCCGGTGGTGGAACATCGCACATTGCCGGTGGTGCCCTGGGCGGTGTCGGCAAAGTCGTTGCCGGCGTTGAGCTCCCAAGCCGGGCGGCTCGCCGAGCACCTGCGCCGGCGCAGCGACCTCGACGTCGGCGACGTGGCCTGGTCGCTGGCGGGCCGGTCGAACTTCGAGCACCGGGCCGTCGTCGTCGGTGCTGATCGTGACGAGTTGCTGGCCGGCCTCGACGAGTTGGCCACCGGCGAAGTCGGGTCGGTCGTGCAGGGCACGGCGACACCGGGCGGCAAGACCGTCTTCGTCTTCCCCGGCCAAGGCGCCCAGATACTGGGCATGGGAATGGGCCTGCACGCCGCGTACCCGGTGTTCGCCGAGGCGTTCAACACCGTCGTGGCCGAGCTCGACCGGCACCTGCTGCGCC
>NZ_LZKD01000117.1:0-511 GCF_001668695.1 Mycobacterium sp. E2497 | reverse complement strand
GAACCGGGTGCGGCGCAACGGCATTCACCGGACCGGACAGCGCTGTGTCCCACAGTGCTCGGTGATACACGTCGACGAGGTCGTCGATCCCGATCCACGAGAGCCATTGCCGGCCGTCGCCCAGCCGGCCACCCAGCCCGGCGCTGAACAACGGGCGCATCAGCTTCAGCGTGCCGCCGCGCGGGGACTGCACGATGCCCGTGCGCACCGGCACCACCCGCACCCCGGCCTGTTCCGCGGGCGCGGTCGTCGCCTCCCAGTCGGCAACGACATCGGCGAGAAAGCCATCCCCGCGTTCGCTGTCCTCGGTGAGGACGTCGTCACCCCGGTCGTACCCGTAGTATCCGATCGCCGAAGCGGTGACCAGCACCGACGGCCGCCGCGGGGTGCGAGCCAGCGCCTCGGCGAGCCGGCGGGTCGGCCCAATCCTGCTGTCGCGGATCACTTTTCGATGCCTCTCGGTGAACCGGCCGGCGATCGATTCGCCGGCCAGGTGGATGACGGCGTCGAC